>DPMO01000090.1 GCA_003541445.1 Clostridiales bacterium
AGGTCCGCTCTGGGCCGCGCACCCGGGCCCGCAACGCCCGGAGGCCGCCACCGGGCCGGGG
This sequence comes from Clostridiales bacterium, assembly GCA_003541445.1. Taxonomy (GTDB): domain Bacteria; phylum Bacillota; class Sulfobacillia; order UBA995; family UBA9673; genus UBA9673. Next base: position 62 of record DPMO01000090.1, read on the forward strand.
CGGATTTCCGTCGGCAGGGGGTCGAGGGCATCCATCGACACACTGTCCCGGTCCACGGGCTCCCTGACCAGCCGGGCGAAGAGGAGCGCCACGGCAGCGGTGGGGAAGGCCAGGAGCCAGAAGGGCGCGCGCCAGCCGAGCCCCAACGTGAAGGCCACGGTGCTGCCAAGGATGAGGCCGGCGGATGTCCCGACGGCCATGCCGCTGTAGATGACGGCGGAGCCCAGCCCCCGGCGGGACGGGGGTATCACCGCCGACGAGATGGCGAACTGGGACGGGTAGTAGGTGCCCTGCGCAAGGCCCGCCAGTCCTGCGGCAACGAGGAAGAATGTGTAGCTGGGGGCGAGCCCGCGAAGGACCGTGGCCAGAGCGAAGGCGACGAGCCCTCCGACAAGGAGCATCTTCTTCCCGAACCTGTCCGCCAGAAGGCCGGTGGGAACCTGCGCCGCGGCGTAGGTCAGGAAGAAGACCGAAGAGACGAGACCCAGCCGGGCCTTGTCAAGACTCCATTCCGCGCCGATGGCTCCGAGAACCGGAGCGAGCACCGCGCGCCCCGCGTAGAGGACGACCCAGCCCAGGACACATATCGCCACGACGGCGTGCCATGAAGGCCGCCCACCCGACTTCACCCGGTTCCCCTCACCAGTACACGGACCACTTCGTCTCCGCAGCCTCCGTTTCAGCCAGGTCGGATATCCTCGTGAGATAAAGCACACCGTCTACGGCCTCCTGGGCGTCAATCCACAGTTCCCGGAGGTCGCAAGAGTCACTCTTTGGGCACTGAGAGGCAGGCCAGCTGCACGGTCTCAGGCGCACTGGGCGGCGGACGGCTTCGAGGACGTCACCGACGGAGACCTCCCTGGGGTCGCATTCCAGGGCTATCCCACCGTAGGCCCCTCGTGCGGTGGAAATCAGGCGCTCGTCCCGGAGAAGGGCGACCACCCTGGAGGCGACCCTCGGGGGGATGCCGTAGCGGGCGGCCAGGGTCCGCGTCGTCGGTGACGGCCCAAGCAGGAGCCACCTGTAGGCGAGGCCCTGCATTATCCGGACGGCGTACTCGGCCTCGTTCGAGATGCACATGGGGGGGACCTCCTCCCGCAAACAATACCGTCACTGACGGTAGGGTTTATGGAGGAAGACTATCACCCGCACGGTGTCGAGCGCCCCGAAGCCTGTCGGTGCCGCGCCGCACCTTCCGTCCCACCACGCCCCCCACGACCGCAGTCGCAGACGCCGAGCCCTCAGGGCCCGGTCCCCGAGCTCAAGGCCCGAGCCGGCAGGACCCGAGCCGCCGGGACCTCAGCCTCCACCGCCGCCCCTCCACTGCTAGAGCCCCTGCGTATTTGGGGCCGGGTTCGAGGTCGCACAGGGTCCACCGCAGGACCTCCCCGGGGGCCCCCTCCACGTCGTCGAGGACCGGGGTCCGGTCGGGGTCCACGGACACGGAGAACCGGCGGAGGGAGAGGGCGAACCCCTCCCCCCTCGCCTTGATGAAGGCCTCCTTCCGGGTCCAGCACGCGTAGAAGGCCCGCAGCCGTAATCGGTCCGGCATGGCCAGCAGAGCGGCCGCCTCCCGCGGCGAGAAGAAACGAACCGCCAACAGCTCGTGCTTTATGCCAGGACGGATCCTCTCCACGTCCAGACCGACCTGACGCCCGCGCGCCACGGCGTAGACGGCGAGCCCGTGCGAGTGGGAGAGGTTGAAGGTGAGGGCGCTGCCGCCGGCGTCGTCACCGCCCAGGGCGGGCTTCCCGCGGGGGCCGTATTCGAACCGGAGGCCTCTGGCCCGCTCCACGATCCGCGCCGCGCGCAGGTCGACCCACCCGGACCCGTCCCCGGCACCGCCGGCGTGGCCGCCCTCACGGCCGGCGTCTTCCTCCAGGTAGGCACCCAGGAGCAGGCGGAGCAGGGCGCGGCCCGTGACAAAGCGTCGGCTGCCCTCCCTGGACCGGAGGCGCCCGGCCCTGGCCTTCTCGTCGTCCGACAGGAGCTCCCAGAAGTCGCAGGACGCGCCCTGCCGGGCCCCATCCTGCCGGACCCCACCCGGTGGTGCCCACCGGTCCAGGTCCACGTACCAGACGTGGACCTCGTCGCGGCCCAACCCGAACGCTCCCGCCGGCACCCTCATGACCTCTGTCGCGCCCCCTGTCCAGTCTGCGCATGGGCTGCCCCTCGGGGTTCCTCGACCCTGTCGGGTGCCTCCGCTGCCCCCGGTTCCTCGGAGCCGCCCCGTTCGCCCGTTCGACCGGGTTCCTCAGGCCCGCGGCGCCTTGTGACCACCTTGGTCTGCCAGCGCCCGCTCCGGTAGTAGGCGTAATAGAGGAGAAGGCCCACGTAAGGGCTTGTGGCGATGGCCGTCCAGATCCCGGTCACGCCGAGGCCGGACAGGGAAGAGAGGTAGTGGGCGAGGGGCACGCGGATGACCCAGAGCGAGATGAAGGTGAAGACCATCGCCGGCACCGTGTCGCCGGCGCCCCGCAGGACGCCGGACATGACGAACATGAGGGCCAGCGGCACGTAGGCCAGAGCCATGTAGCGGAGGTACAGCCCGCCCTCGGCCAGGACGCTCGGGTCACCCGTGAAGAGGACGAGCAGGATGTCCGGCTTGAAGAAGGCCACGAGGGCCACCAGGAAGGTTATCCCCCCGGAAATCAGGACGGCCCACCTCACCGTCTCCCCGACCCGCTGGACCCGCCCGGCCCCGAGGTTCTGTCCCACCAGGGACGAGACGGCGACGCCGATGCTCATGGAGGGCATGAAGGCGAACTGGTCGAGGCGGGTCCCGGCCCCGAACCCGGCCACCACGACCGACCCGAAGCGGTTGACGAAGGAGCTGACGACGACCGCGCTGAGCGAGACCAGGACCATCTGTATGCCTGCCGGGAGGCCGATCCTGAAGGTCAGTTTGGTCAGCTCCCAGTCGAGGCCGAAGGACCCGGGCTGGTAGGTCACAATCCCGGAGGTGACGTAGAGGTAGCGCAGGGAGATGACGGCGGAGACGGCCATCGCCAGGACGGTGGCCAGCGCAGCGCCGGCGGCACCCAAGGCCGGGAGCGGGCCGAGCCCGAAGATGAAGACGGGGTCGAGGACGATGTTGAGGCCCGTCGCGTAGGCCAGGAACCTCAGCGGCGTCCGCGAGTCGCCGAGTCCCCTCAGGATGGCGCCGGCGGCGTTGAAGAGGAACATGAAGACGATGCCCGCCATGAAGATGCCGAGGTAGGACGCAGCCGTGTCGATGATTTCCGGCGGGCAGTTGATGACGCGGAGAAGAGGCCGCCGGAAGGCGATACCCAGGACGGACACGGCGACGCCCGTCACGGTGAGAAGGAGCAGGGAGTTGTTCACCGTCCGGACGACCTGGTCGGGCCGGCGGGCGCCGAAGTATTGGGAGACGAGGACCGTCGTGGCCATGGTGATGCCGATGACAAGGGCCACCAGGGCGAAGATGATGGGGAACCCGACGGAGACCGCGGCAAGGGCCTGGTGGCCGAGGAAGCGGCCCACCCATATGGCGTCGACCGTGTTGTAAAGGGCCTGAAGCAGGTTGCCGAGGAGCATCGGGACAGCGAAGGAGACGAGGTGGCGCGGGATGCTGCCTTCGGTGAAATCGCGTACGCGGCGGTCGCTCAACAGGGACCTCCTGTTCAGTTCACATGCGTTTCCGCGGAGGGGAGAGGTTCTCTACATCTCAGCCACGACGACATGCCGCACAGCCGCGACCGTCTTCTTCGCTGTGGGCAGGCAGACCTCCCTCTCGACAGGCGTACACAGCCGACCGGCGGCGTCGAGTCAGCGCCACAGCTCCGGCCGCCGCGTCGGGGGGGGTTCGTCTGCCACGTCGGCCCGGGCCGACCCTACCTCTCCAACGAGTCCCACTGCTCGCGGGCTTCACCCAGCTCCACAAGAGCGCCGGTCCTGTCCTCGGCCATCACGGCGCCACGCAGGCGGGCCAGGTTGGCGCTGATGCGGGTGAGCTTGTCTCGTCCGGCCGTGAACTGGATGCGGCGGGCGACCATATCCCAGGCCGTGATGAGCCGCTCCACGTCGGCCCGGGCCTGGTCCCAGCGCCCGGCGACGACGTGGGCCTCGACAGCCGCCATCAGACCCGGAACATCGTCATGCGGACCGATGGGACGCTTGAGGTACGGGACCGAGTTCAGGGCGGCGACGAAGACAGCGAGGATGACGACCGGGACGCCGTAGTAGAGGATGCTGTAGACCGCCTTCTTCTTCACCGCGCTGACCTCCTCTCAGGGGACCGCGCCCGCTGGGCGCCAGGCCGGCCCGCGGGACCAGGCCCGCCGCGCGCCGGGTCCGGGGAACCGAGCCCGCCGCACACCGGAGACCGCCTGCGGCAGTCGGGGTGCGGTCGGCCACTCCTTCACTAACTGGGGCCCTTGAAGTCGCTCACATCGACAAGACGCTTGACCCGGTCTCGGTACCGGTCGACGTAGAGCTTGCCCGAGGTCTCCAGGGTGGCCGCGAACACCTCTTCAGGCGACTCGATTCCTTGCTTCCTCAGCTCGGCCTCGAGCCAGGCCCGGTCCAGATTGACCTGCTCGAGGTTCTGGTCCACGACCACACCGTCGTATATCAGTTCGGTGCTCACACCCTTGTAGGTGGTGGGCAGGTTGAGGTCTTTCGGGGTCACCGGCTGGTGCTGCGACTTTCGCAGGACCGAGAGAGACCCGTTCGCCTCCAGGACGGCGAACTCCACCTCGCTGAGGTCGAAGACGCCCTTGGTCCTCAACAGCTCCAGGAGGTCCGAGAGCCTGTAGCGCAGGGTCCTCAAGGCCTTCTCCATGACCTGGCCGTTCATGATGACCACCGTCGGCTCCCCGTCGATGTACTTGGAGGCGTAGCGCCACTTGAGGGTGACCCACTGGACGGCCAACGCGGCCAGGACCCACGTGAGGAGTCCGACCCAATGCGGCCAGGCAGGGCTCCTGAGGTCCGTCGTGAGGGAGGCGGCCATGGAGCCGATGGTTATCCCGAGGACGTACTCGAAAAAGGTGAGCTGGCTTATCTGCTGCTTGCCCAGGATGCGGGCGAAAATCAAGAGGCTCGTGAAGGCGATGATCCCTCTCACCACTACGACCAGAGCCTGGTCCATGGTCTCCGACCCCCTACCGTACCTAGGATGGTCGGTGCCGGGGCGGATATGTGGGGAAGAGCAGGAGGCACCGGGCCGGGCCGACCTGGCGACCTGCGGCCCGGGCTCGGGCTCGGGCGGAAAGCGGCGAGGAGCGGGCAGGATTGCCCAGCTTCTTGTCAAATCTGCAACAAACCTAATTTTTCAGACCGGGTCCCTGCGAGCGTGGGGTCTGGCAGTTCACTGCGGTGGTCCCGCCGCCCGACGGCCGTCCGGCAGCCCGCCGGGTGCCGAGGTAACGCTCGAGGCCCTCCGGCCATACATTGGGTTCCATCAGAGAGCCGGGCCGGCGGGCCGAGCCGAAGGAGCCGAAGCATCGTCCGCAGCAGGGGTTGACAGAAATGTACAGGAAAGTCCTCGTAGCCAACCGGGGCGAGATCGCCGTCAGGGTCATACGGGCCCTGCACGAGCTCGACATCGAGGCCGTCGCCGTCTTCTCCGAGGCCGACCGTGACGCCCTCCACGTCGCCCTGGCCGATGAAGCCCACTGTCTCGGGCCGGCCCCTCCGGCCCAAAGCTACCTCTCCATCCCCAGAATCATCGAGGCCGCCTCCAGGAGCGGAGCCGAGGCCATCCACCCGGGTTACGGGTTCCTGTCCGAGAACCCCCACTTCGCCGAGGTCTGCCGCACATGGGGAATCGACTTCATCGGGCCCGATCCCCAGGCCATCGAGCTGATGGGCCACAAGTCCCGGGCCAAGGCCACCGCCCGCCGGGCCGGCGTCCCCCTCGTTCCGGGCACGGAGGGGACGGTCGCGGACGCCGGTCAGGCCCTGTCCGTCGCCCGCGACCTCGGCTTCCCCGTGCTCATCAAGGCCGCGGCCGGCGGCGGCGGCCGGGGGATGCGCGTGGTCCGCACCGAGAGCGAGTTCGAGACCAGCTTCCGCAACGCCCAGCGCGAGGCGCAGGCGGTGTTCGGCGACGGCAGCATGTACGTGGAGAGGTACCTCGAGCACCCGCGGCACGTGGAGGTCCAGGTCCTCGCGGACAGGCACGGGAACATCGTCCACATCTGTGAGCGCGACTCGTCCATCCAGCGCCGCTACCAGAAGCTCATCGAGGAGGCCCTGTCACCGGCGGTGACCCCGGAGCTGCGGGAGAAGATGTGCCGGGCCGCCGTCGACCTCGCCCGGGCTGTGGACTACGTGAACGCCGGCACGGTGGAGTTCCTCGTCCACGGTCAGGACTTCTACTTCATGGAGATGAACACGCGCATCCAGGTGGAGCACCCCACCACGGAGATGGTCACGGGGATCGACATCGTGAAGGAGCAGATACGGGTTGCCGCAGGCCTTCCCCTGTCCTTCACGCAGGACGACGTGAAGCCCCGCGGGTGGGCCATCGAGTACCGCCTGAACGCCGAGGACCCCGACTCGGGGTTCCTGCCGTCGCCCGGCCTCATCACCGTCTACGAGACGCCCGGGGGTCCCGGGGTGCGCGTGGACAGCGGCGTCCGGGCCGGCCACCGCATCCAGCCCTTCTACGACTCCCTCTTCGCCAAGCTCATCGTCTGGGGGCGCGACAGACAGGAGGCGCTCGAGCGGAGCCGGCGCGCCCTGGCCGAGATGAGGGTCGAGGGAATCAAGACGACCATACCCCTCTATCGGCGCCTCCTCCAGGACGAGGAGTTCCTCGCCGGCGACTACCACACCCAGTGGTTGGGGTCCAGGGTGCCGCCGAAGACCGCGTGAACGCGCTGCGCGCGCGTCGGTGCGTGCGGTGCGGGTCGGTGCCGCTACCCCACAGCCACCTCGGCTTCGGCCGGCTCCTCCACCTCCACCTTGGGCCTCGGGTAGAGTCCCGCCCGCTCGACGATCTCGGGCACGATGGACTCCCAGGCGATGGCCATGATGTGGACGCCGTGGACGCCCTTGATCTCCTTCAGCCGCTGGATCATCTCCACGGCGATGTTCACGCCCTCGGCCTTCTTGTCGGCGGCCCCTTCCATGCGCTTGATGAGCTCGTCCGGGACCTTCATCCCGGGCACCGTCCGTATGTACTTCAGGGCCTTGTCCGATTTCACCGGGGTGATGCCGGCCAGGATGAAGACCTTCTCGTCGAGGCCCTCGTCACGGACCATCCGCATCCACTTCTCGAACCTGTCCATGTCGAAGATGCACTGGGTCTGGATGAACTCGGCTCCGGCGGCGATCTTCTTCGCCAGCCGCCTCACGCGGAACTCGAACGGGTCGCCGAACGGGTTGGCCGCCGCCCCGACGAACATCCGCGGCTCGTGGCTCTTTATCTGGTCCCCGCACTGGAACTTCTTCTCGTCGCGCATGGCGCGGACCATCTGGACCATCTGCAGGGAGTCGAGGTCATGGACGTTCCTCGCGCCCGGATGGTTGCCGAAGGTCTGGTGGTCTCCGGCCAGGCACAGGATGTTCCGCACTCCCAGACTGGCGGCCCCGAGGATGTCGGACTGGATGGCGATGCGGTTCCGGTCGCGGGCCGTCATCTGCATGATGGGCTCTCCCCCGGCCCGGATGACGTGCACGGCCGCCGCCAGACTGCAGAGGCGGACGATGGCCGTCTGGTTGTCGGTCAGGTTCTGGCCGTCGGAGTAGTCCTTGAGGACGGAGGCGTGCTTCAGGATGCCCTCCGACTTGGAACTCTGCGGAGGACCGATCTCGCAGGTCACGGCGAAGTGACCCTCCCGCAGGACCCTCTCCAGCCGGCTCGAGGTCCGGCACCCGCCGCCGCCGCCGGACGCTCCCCCCGAGGTCGCGCCTGCCGCCGCGTCGCCCGGACCGCCGGCCACTGCCGCCGCCGCGGCCTGCGCCGCATCCGCCGCGGTCATTCGATCATCGCCTCCTCCTTCACGAACTTCCTGGGCCCGCCGTCGCGGCTTGCCGCCCAGTCCTTCGGCGGCTGGACCGCGTCGAGGAGGTCGAGCCGCCCCAGTCCCTTGAGCCGGTCGTAGATGAGCTGCCAGGCGCAGGGGATGTCCTTGTCCAACTCGCAGTGCCCGTCCTGGGAGCCGCCGCAGGGGCCGTTGAGGATGCTCTTGGAGCAGCGGATGATGGGACAGATGCCTCCGGTGAGGTGAAGGACGCAGTCCCCGCAGAAGCCGCACCGCTCCTCCCAGACGCCGGCCTGGACCGTCCCGCCGCCGAAAGAGGTGTTGAGACCGGGGACGACCCACTTGTCCGGGTAGGCCTCAGCGATGAACTGGACCCCGACGCCGCAGCCGAGCGAGAGGACGCAGTCGGCCTCCTTCACCTTCTTGGCCAGCTCCGCCACGTACTCGGGCTCGCACTGCCGAACGATGGTCTGGGTGTCGATGGTGCCCTGGCGGCCGTCCTTCTTCCACATGATGCGGAGGGCGGAGGCCAGGACTTCGACCTCCTTCTCACCGCCGACCTGGCAGACCGTCACGCACTCGCCGCAGCCGACGATGAGGAGGTGTCTGGAGTCCCCGACCAGCTTCGCCACCTCGGAAATCGGTTTGGGCTCGGCTACGATCATTCGGGCTTCACCTCTCCCTGCTTCCCGGCCGCCTCTTGTTCCGCGGCCCCGTCGAGCACCGTGGCCGGCCTCGCGGCCGAGGCCTCGGGGCGCACGGGGCTCGGGCCGAGTTCCTTGATCCTCTCTGTCATCTCCTCGGCGATCTCCGCGAACCTTGTCCCCATGGCCGCCGAAAGATTGAACATCTCAAGCCGCCGCCCGTCGAGGCCGATCTCGTCCAGGATCTTCTTGACCGCCTGCACCCGCCTCTTGGCCCGGAAGTTGCCCTTGAGGAAGTGACAGTCCCCCTCCATACAGCCGGCCACATAGACGCCGTCCGCCCCCTCCTCGAAGGCCTTGAGGAGGATGACGGGGTCGACCTTCCCGGAGCAGGGCACCTCGATGATGCGGATGTTCGCCGGGTACTGGAGGCGCATCGAGCCGGCCAGGTCGGCCGCCGAGTAGGCGCAGTAGTAGCAGCAGAAGGCCACGATCTTGGGCTCGAAGTCCGGGTGGCTCGACCCGGTCCCGCCCGCCGCTCCCGTCTCCGCGGCTCCGGTCTCCGCGGCCTCGGCCGGCATGGCCCTGTCCTCCACGGCCCCCGCCGCAGCTCCGTCCTCGACGGGCTCTGCCGCCGCCTCCGGTTCCTTGCTCGCCAACGTGCTCACCTCCGATGCCCTCTCTCCGCGCTAGTCGGACACCCGGGCGTACATCCCCGCCACCTTGGCGGCGAGCTGGGCGTCCTTGTAGTTCGCGAGCTGGATGGCCTTGCCCGGGCACTCGGCCGCACAGCTCCCGCAACCCATGCACTGGACCGGGCTTATCTCGGCCACCCCTCTCTCGTTTATCTTCGGCACCTGGAACGGGCACACCCTCACGCACGTCAGGCAGGCCGCGCAGAGCCCCTCATCGACCGAGGCGACCACGCCGCCGGCCATCATGTTCTCCCGCGAGAGGATGGTCGCCGCGCGGGCCGCGGCCCCGCGGGCCTGATAGACCGCCTCGGCGATGAACTTCGGCGAATGCCCGGCCCCGCAGAGGTAGATGCCGTTCGACGGGAAGTCCATCGGCGCCAGCTTGATGTGGGTCTCGAGGAAGAAGCCGTCGTCGTTGAGGGGCACCTTGAGAAGGGTGCCGAGCGCCCGGGCGTCCTCCGCCGGGTCGGCCGCCGCGGCCAGGATGACGTTGTCCGGGTGGATGACCAACTCGAACCCTGTCGCCGCGTCCCTGACCTTCACCTTGAGACGCCCCGCCGGGGCCCCGCCGCCGGCGGCAGTGGCGGCAGCCGCGCCAACCGCGCCGGCCGCGCCATCGACGGCCGCACCCTCGACGGTCACCTCGGGCTTGGCCTCCTCGTCGTAGTTCACGAAGACGACACCCGCCTCGCGGGCCTGACGGTAGTACCTCTCGTAAAGGCCGTAGGACCGGATGTCGCGGTAGAGGACATAGACCTGAGCCTCGGGCTTGAGCTCCTTCAGGCGCAGGGCGTTCTTCAGGGTCTCGACGCAGCACGTCCGCGAGCAGTAGCGGCGCTCCTCGTT
>DPMO01000144.1 GCA_003541445.1 Clostridiales bacterium
GTCGCCGTCGAAGGGAGCCGGAGCCGCCTCCGCCAGCATGGGCAGGACCTTCCCGAACTCGAGGGCGCCCGGGCGGTGGAGGCTCTTCCCGGCCCGCCCCCGAGCCTCCGGCGGACCGCACATCTCACGGAGTCCCGGGAGGTCCGTCCGCTCCTACGTGAGGCTCTGAGGGGCCGGCCGCTCCCTCCGGGCCGGGGCCCTCGGCCGCGCCGGCGGTCCTGTGCGAGCGGGCCATCTCCACACTGGCCCGAAGGGCCTCCATCAGGTCGAGCACCCTGGCCGCCTCGGGCCCGCGGTACTCGTGGACCTCCCGCCCTTCGACCTTCGCCTGGATGAGCTCGCGCAGGGCCCGGCGGTGCTCGTCCGTGTACTTCGAAGGCATGAAAGGTCCCGTGAGGCTCCCGATAAGAGTCTCGGCCATGCGCAGCTCGTTCTCGTGGAAGGCCGGCTCCGCGTCGACCCCTTCCAGCCCCGCCCAGGACCTTATCTCGTCAGGCCAGAACATGGTCTCCATGACCAGGACCCGTCCGTCCAGCACCCGGACGGCGGCGAGATGCTGCCTGGCCCTCAGCACCGCCCTCGCGATGGCTATCCGCCCGGTCTCAATCATGGCCGTCCGAAGCAGGGCGTAGGCTTTGACACCCCCTTCGGCGGGCTCAAGGTAGTAGGTCTTGTCGAAATAGATGGGGTCGACCTCCGCCAAATCCACGAAGTCCACGATGTCGACGACCTTGGTCTCCGGTGCCGGCAGGCGCTGGAAGTCCTCGTCCTCCAGGACGACGAACCGGCCCTTCTGGTACTCGTACCCGTTGACGATCTCCTCGGGCCCGACCTCGCGGCCGCACGTCGGGCAGTACTTGAGGTATCGGACGGGCGTCTTGCACTCACGGTGCAGGTAGCGGAACTTGACTCCCTTGTTCTCCGTGGCCGGGTAGACCCTGACCGGTATGTGGACGAGTCCGAAGCTGATGGCGCCCTTCCAGAGCGTCCTCACCTGGGCCGCCGCACTCCTGTCTTGAGAGTCCTCTTCGGTTAGACTTCCCGCCGGGACGCGGCTGAAACCGGAGGCCGGGCGCCCCCCCGAGGGCGGTCACCACAGGAGCCTCGAGAGCGTGGCCACCAGCAGAGCCCAAAGGTCCTGCAGGAACCTGGCTACCGGGCCGCCGCCGGGCACAGCCTGAGCCGTGACGAGCGGGAAGGACGCCAGGGGCACCCCGTCGAGAGAGACCCTCAAGAATCCGACCTCGGCGCCTTCAGGAAGGGGGGACCGGACGAAGACGGGGGCGGAGGGGGTCGCGGAGACCCGCTCCAGCTCGCCCGGGAGCAGGGCGACCTTCACCTCCCGGCTGGCGACAAGGTCCACCCATCTCTCCGCCGCGCCGGCCAGACGCACCCTGGTCACGGGGGCCCCGTCGGGATGGACGAGGACCGGGCGGAAACTGCTAAAGCCCCAGTCAAGAAGCCGGACGGCGTCGGTCCACATCTCCGGGGCGTCGAGCAGCACCACGGCCAGCTGCCACCCGCCTCGCGTGGCCGAGGCGATGAGGCATCGCCCCGCCTCACTGGTCCAGCCGGTCTTCACCCCGTCGGCGCCGTGGTAGGTCCACAGAAGCCTGTTCTCGTTGTAAAGGACGCGGTCCCACGGCCGGCCCGGCCAGGGCATGACGTGGCGCCGGGTGGAGACGACCCGCCGGAAGTCGGGCCGAAGGAGCGCCTCCCGGGCTATCCGGGCGAGGTCGGCCGCCGTCGTCCGGTGCCCGGGGGCCGGCAGGCCGTGAGGGTTGCTAAAACGGGTGTCGGCGAGACCCATTTCGGCCGCGCGGCGGTTCATCAGGACCACGAAGGACTCGACGCTCCCGGCGACATGTTCGGCGACGGCCTCGGCCGCGTCGTTCCCCGACCGCAGCAAGAGGCCGTAGAGGAGGTCCTCGAGCCTCTGGGTCTCCCCCTCCTCGAGCCAGATGGACGAGCCGCCCACGGCCGCGGCCGCCCGGCTCACCGTGACCGTGTCGTTCAGGTCCCCCGCCTCGAGACACACCAGAGCGGTCATGACCTTGGTCAGGCTGGCCGGGGCCCTTTTCTCCCGGGCGTTCTTGGCGTAAAGGACCCGGCCGGACGAGACATCGATGAGCGCCGCGGAGGAGGCCGTGACTGGCGGCGGGGGTGGCGCTCCTTCGGGAACGGTGACCGCCCCCGCCGCGTGAGGCGGGCCGGCGGCAGCCCGGCACGAGACGACCAGCCCCAGGACGAGGGCCAGGATGAAGGCCGAAGCCCAGGGACGACAGCGGGCGCTGTGGCGGCGGCCGAGGCGACGGCCGTCACGGCCCCACGGGGTCCCGGCGCGACGGTGCAGCCTCAGACGGCCTAGACCTCGGGCTGGGTCCTCGCGCGCCGCTGGCGGGGCTGAGGCTCGGGCTCGTAGGCCGCCCCGTCCCCGCCGATCATGCTCTGGAGCTGCTGGATGATCTGCGGGGCGAGGTCTACCAGGCGGTCGTAGAAGGCCCTGCCGTCGACCGGAAGCAGTCTCACCTGTCCGCGGCCGACCACGAGGAACCCGACCGGCTTGATGGTCACGCCCGCGCCGCTGCCGCCGCCGAACGGGAGCTGGGCGCCCCCGTCACCGTCGCCGCCCTTCCCGCCGGCCCTGCCGCCCGGCACCCCGTACTCGGCCCCGCCGGCGGCGAAGCCGAAGGAGACCCGGGATATGGGCAGGATGACATCCCCGTCCTGGGACTCGACAGGATCCCCGACGATGGTGTTGACGTCCACCATGTCGCGGATGCTCTCCATGGCCGTCTTCATCAGGCCTTGAATGGGGTGTTCGGCCAAGCGTGACGCCCCTCTCACTTGAGAACGGTGGGTTTCCGGACCAGGCTACGGCTAGTATGACTAGTCGGCGGTGTCGTTAACCCCCCGGGTGCCGCCCGCTGCGGGCGCCGGCCGTCCGGCTCTCGTTGCGGGGCGTGGCCGACCGCCGGCCGGAACGCCGGTGCCCGAGGACGCTCCTGACCAGCATGGGCGCGACGAGAAGCAGCTGGCCCACCCTCAAGACGCCCCGCCCCTCGATGACGCTGAGGGTCCCGTCCCCCTCGAAATCAGGCGTGACCAAGAACTCGGGCTGCCCCGCGCTGAGGCGCAGGACCTGTCGGGCGGCCGCGGCCAGTGTCCCCTTCACGGCCCATAGCAGCCCGGCCCCGAGGCCCGTCCGGGCCGCGTCGCCCAGGTCGAGAACGGTCCTCCAGGACAGCCTCGTCCACCAGGCCATCCGGGCCAGGGCCAGAACGGGCCTGGCGTAGGTATCTGGTTCCACGGTCGCCCCACAGAAGGGCCTGCCGGGGGTCAGCCTCTCCTCCCGCCCGACGAGGCGGTGAGCGATGTCCGCGGCCTTCCCGACGAAGGCCGAGAGGTCTGCCCTCCCGGTGCCGCCGGCAGGCCCGGGCCCGATCTCCGGAAGCGGGATGACCTGCCGCCGCACCCAGCGGCCTCCGAAGAGTGAGAACTCGAACACGGCCTCCTCGCCCGCCTCCGCCCCGCGGTAGGAGAAGGTGAAGCGGAAGGGGATTGGAAAGAGGAGAAGGACGACGACAGCCAGCAGCAGGGCCGCCGCCCAGACACCGGGATGAACCCAGGAAACTGATGTCACGGAACAGAGAGCCTCCTGAGGGATAACCTTCCCACCGCCCGCGCGGTCCTTGCGCCTACCTCACTTCCGCCAGGTAGTCGAACACGGCCGCCGCTAGGGCCTGCCCGACCTTCCTCTGGACCCCGGGGTCCCGGAGAAGGGCCTCCTCCCTCGGGTTGGTGAGGAACAGGACCTCGGCGAGGGCGGCCGGGCAGACGGTCTCGCGCAGGACGAAGAAGTTCGCCTCCTTCACCCCCCGGTCGCGGCGCCTGAGGGCCTCGAGGAGACGTCTCTGGACCGCACGGGCAAGAAGGCTCCCCAGACGCGACCCCGGGAAGTGGTACGTCTCGGTGCCGCCGGCCTCCGGATGGACCGAACCGTTGGCGTGGACGCTGAGGAAGAGGACGGCCTTCTTCTCGTTGGCGAGGTCGGGCCGACGGTGCAGGGAGACCGTCTCGTCCTCGCGCCGCGTCAGGTGCACCTCTACACGCCCGGCGAGGGCCTCGGCGGCGGCCAGCGACACCGCCAGGTTCACGTCTTTCTCGCAGGTGCCCCCGGGACCGACGGACCCGGGGTCCAGTCCCCCGTGGCCGGGGTCGATGACGACCACGGGCAGGGGCTCGCCCGGCCCTTCCGGCGACGGACAGCCCGGCTGCCCCGGGCCGGGCGTGCCGCCGCCGGCACCCGACACGAACCTGACGCCTCTGAGCTCGGTCCCCGGGTAGTAGTACCGCAGGATTTCGCGGTAGCTACGTCCGAGCCGCGCCTGCCCCTCGGCGCCCCACTGGCACAGACCCACACCGTGGCCGGACCCGCGCGTCGTGACCGCGAGGTCCCCCGAGACGCTCTCGATGAGGGTCGAGGCGAGACCGAGCCGGTCCCTGAGTTCCGAGCCGGTGAAGGAACACCCCGCCACCTCGGCCCGGCGTGTCCTCCCCGAGGCGGTCCTCTCCTTCACGGCGAAAAGCTCCACCATGAGGCGCCGCCTGGCCTCGGCCAGCGACAGGCGGCGCGTCTCGCGGTAGCCTGGCGAGATCTGGCAGTACTCGCAGGGCACCCCCTCGAGGTAGGGTAAGGACAGCCCCCAGACCTCGGCCGAGGAGGCGGTGTGTCCGCCGCAGGTGGAATGGTAGACGGCCTCGGCGGGCCTGGAGCCGTGGGCGACGAAGAGGTTGCGCGTGTCGTCCACGGCAGCGGCCAGGCGGCGTCGCAGGGCGTCGTAGTCCTCCCGCCAGGAGTCCCACAGGCGCTCCGGGGAGCGGTAGCCCTGGCAGTGCGCGGGGTCGGAGCAGACGTCCGCCCCGGGGTGGACCGAGCAGCCCCGACCGCCGAAAGTCCTGAGCCGCCTCAGGGTGTAGGTGCGCGCGGCGACGGCCTGCGCCCGGAGAGCCTCCGGCTGGAACGTGGGCGGCACCTCCGCGGCCAGGACCCCGAAACGGCCCGGACCAGCCCGTCCGCCACCGGCAGGTGACCGACCCCGTCTCTGAACACGGCGGGGGAGAGGTCGAACACCAGCCGGTCCGGCGACGTCAGGGCGAACCACGTCCAGTCGGTCAGGCCCGTCATGTCCACGACGACCCGGCTGGCCAGGAGGAGGTTCGCGTGGTCGCGGTAGAGCCCGTGGCGGACCCCGGTGACCTCCGGTGCGGGCAAAGCCACCCCTCCCCTTTCGCCTCGGGCCGCCCTACCCTGGCAAGATACGCCGCCTGGCACCGGGAGGTTACGGGGTGCCACCTTCCGCCCTCCCCTCGCCGTCGTTCCGGAGGGCGTCCGCCTCGGGGAGCGGCGGGAGCTCGCTGAGGTCCCGCAGACCGAAGAACTCGAGGAACCGCTTTGTGGTGCCGTAGAGGATGGGCCGGCCCGGGCCGTCGGCGCGGCCGACCTCCTCGATGAGCCCGCGTTCGAGCAGGGTGCCGAGGACCCCCTCGCAGCGGACGCCGCGCACCCTCTCGATGTCGGCCCGCCTCACCGGCTGCCGGTAGGCGATTATGGCCAGGGTCTCCACGGCCGCCTGCGTGAGGGGTGGCTTCACACGCGAGGGCTCCAGCTTGGCGACGTACTCGTCGTACTCGGGCCGGGTGACCAGCCTGAACCCGCCGCCCACCTCGACTATCTCAAGGCCCCCGCCCCTCCGGCGCCAGTCCTCCGCGAGGAGCTCGAGACAGGTGCGGGCCTCCGTCTCGGTCAGGCCCAGGATTCGTCCCGCGCGGCGTGGGCTGAGGGGTTCGGAGGACACGAGAAGGAGGGCCTCGAGCGCCGCCTTGACCTTCTCAGGGGGGAGGGTCCCGGCCTCGGCCTCCGGGCGGGACGTGCTCCGGCCGGGGTCCGTCAAGCCGGCATCACCTTCTCCTCACCCAATCCCGGCCGGGCCCACACGGTGATCGGCCCGAAGGGCCGCTCCTGCCTCAGCCGCACGAGGC
>DPMO01000265.1 GCA_003541445.1 Clostridiales bacterium
GTGGCGAAAAGGCTCGACAGCCCCTACCGGCCCGGCTGGCGGAGCCGGAACTGGCTCAAGGTGAGGAACGTGCGCCGCCTTTTGGCCGTGGTGTGCGGCTACACCCCGGCGGCCGACGCCCGTCCTTTCGGCTCCCTCGTCCTGGGCCTGCCCGACCGGAGGGGCCGGCTGGTCTACGCGGGTCTCGTCGGCACGGGCTTCGACCAGAGGGAGATGGCTTCGCTCCTCAGGCTCCTCGACCGGACGGGTCCGTGCCCCTTCCCGGACGGGGAACCGCGGTCTCTCCGCGGCAGGGTCGTGTGGGTGGAGCCGGTGCACATCGTCGAGGTGGAGTGTCTGGAGCTGACGGACGACGGACGCCTGAGGCACCCGGTGTACCACGGCCTGCGGCCGGACAAGGACTTGGCCGACTGCCGGGCACCGGCCGGGGGGCGTGAGGAGAGGGAAGGATGACCGTGGCCGGGAGGGTCGAGGTGGACATCGACGGCCGCCGCCTGTCCCTGTCGAACCTCGACAAGGTCTACTGGCCGGAAGACGGCCTGACGAAGGGAGACCTGATCGAGTATTACGTCTGGGTCGCCCCGTGGCTCCTGCCCCATCTTGACGGACGCCCGCTGAACCTCACCCGGTACCCCGACGGCATCCATGGCAAGAGCTTCTACCAGAAGGACATCCCGTCGGCGGCCCCCTCCTGGGTGAAGACCTTCCCGGTCCGGCATGACGAGCGCGTGGTCAACTACTGTCTGGCCGACAGCCGGGCGACCCTGGCCTGGCTCGCCCAGTGGGGCTGTGTGGAGATCCACCCGTGGCTCTCACGGGTGGACGACCTTGACCGCCCGGACTTCGCCGTCTTCGACCTCGACCCGACACCGCCCGCGGGGTTCGCGGAGGCGGTGGAGGTCGCCTTGGCCGTCCGGCGGCTCCTCGCGGAGTTCGGCCTCAGGGTATATCCCAAGACGTCGGGAGCGACAGGCCTCCACCTCTTCCTGCCCGTCGTGAGGGGCTGGTCCTACAAGGAGCTGGAGCGTTTCGTCGGGCGGGTGGCGGACATCATCCACGAGGCCCTCCCCGGCCTGACGACCAGGGAAAGGACGGTCGCAAAGAGGGAGGGGGTCTACATCGACCACCTGCAGAACGTCAAGGGCAAGACCCTCGCTTCGGTCTACAGCCTCCGGCCGCACCCGGGCGCCCCGGTCTCCACACCGGTGACCTGGGACGAACTCCCCCGGGTGCGGCCGGAGGAGCTGAACATCCGCTCGGTCCGCGAGCGTCTCAGCGGCACCGGAGACCTCTTCCGACCGGTGCTCACCGACGGCCAGGACCCGGGACCGATGATGAGGGCCCTCGGCCTCGGTCCGGCGGAGCCGAGGACCGGCCTCCGCCGCCGGCCGGCGCCGCTAGCCGGCCGAGGTCCCGGTCCCGGCCGCGAGGCGAGCGATTTCCTCCTTCACTCGCGCCAGACGCCGGCCGTGGAGCGGGTAGAGGGTGATGGCGATGAAGCTCAGGGCCAGGGCGACCCACGGGACGATGGTCATCAGCATGCGGATGGCCAGGACGGCCTGGGGCGATTGGACGACATCCGGGATGTAGCCGCCCCACTCGAGGACCGCACTCATGACCACGCCCTGGAGGGCGATGCCGAGCCTGATGACGAAGCCGTGGACCCCGAAGTACATGCCTTCACGCCTGGTTCCGGTCTTGAGCTGGTCCTCGTCGATGACGTCGGAGATGAGGACGTCGATGAGCATCATGAGGCCGGCGAGGCCGACGCCGACGAGGGCGCCGGTGACGAGCATCGCCGTCAGGCTGGTGATGAACATGAACGGGATGAGGCCGAGGGCGAAGAGGACGAGACTGAGCCTCATGGCCTGACGAGCACCGATGGCCGTCGTGACCTTCTGCCAGGCGAAGAGCATGATGAAGGCCGAGCCGAACACGCTCAGGAAGACGAGGGTCATCTGGGAGTCGGGGACGCGGAGGACGTACTTGACGAAGAGGGGCATGGACGCCGGGAGCACCACGAACGTGAACTGGGCGAAGAGACTGCCGAAGACGAACGTGACGAACGACCTGTTGGCGAAGGTGTTCCTCAGGGCGGGGCCCAGGGCGAGCGCCTCGCCTCCACGGGCCTCGGGTCGTTCCCGGCTCCCGAGGAGGGAAAGATAGAGACCGAGCCCGATGACCACGGCGAGGATGGTCCCTGTCAGGGGCCAGCCGAGCGAGGTGTAGAGCACGGGCGGCAGGGCCATGGCCATGACCAGTCCGACGATGGCCACGATCTGCCGGAGAGCCGAGACCTGGGCCCGCTCCCTGAGTGACGGGTACATCTCGGGGAAGAGGGCCGTCGAGTTGAGGATGACGAACGTGAAGAGCGTGTCGAAGATGAAGAGGATGCCGATGAAGTAGGCGAAAAGGGCCCAGCCGCCGAGACCGGCAGGGGGAGTCCACACCAGGGCGAAGGACACGGCCAGCGGAAGGCTCAGGATGGCGATGTAGGGGATGCGCCGGCCCCAGCGCGTTCTCGTCCGGTCGGAGATGTGGCCGGCCAGAGGGTCGTTCAGGGCGTTCCATACGCTGTAGAGGACCATCCCGAGGCCGTAGAGGGTGACCGGGAGCTTGACGGTGTCGACGTAGAAGTAAAGGAGCCAGGCGCCGACCGCCTGTCCGGAGACGGCCGCCGACATGTTGGCGAGACTGTAAAGGAACTTGCGTCCGAAGGACATGCCGGATGACTGCTCCAATCGAGGACCTCCGTTCCCCGCGGGGCGGAGCCTCCGTCGCCCCGCCCCGCGGCTAGTCTCGTGCGAGCGCAGAATTCTTCCCGCCGCTCCCGTTACCCTCCCCGGGGACGGCGCAGGGACCGTTCGGCGGAGGAGTCCGGACGCCGAGAAGGTGAAGCCGGCGGCCCACCGAACACGCGGGTGCTATAAATCCGAGAAGGAGGTTCCCAGACCACGTGTTGCCTGATGTGCTGAAGCCCCCTTCCCTGATGTCATCCAAGAGAGTGCTCTGCGTGCAGCCCCACCCCGACGATATGGAGTGTTCGGCAGGCGGGACCATCGCCCTGCTGGCGGCCCGGGGGGCCACGGTCGTCTACGTGACCGTGACGGACGGGGCGTGGGGGGCCTTCGAGCCCGTCGACCCGGCAGAGCTGGCCGAGACTCGGCGCCGGGAGCAGGTCGAGGCCTGCCAGGTGCTCGGAGTCGAGGAGATCGCCTGGCTGGATTTCCCCGACGGGCAGGTGCCGCCCGGTTCGGGTCACGTCCTCTGCCGGCATCTCGTGAGCCTGATAAGGAGCTACCGTCCTGACTGCGTCATGACCGTGGACCCCTGGACACCCTATGAGGCTCATCCCGACCACTACAACACCGGCCTGGCGGTGGCGGCGGCGGTGCTCTTCAGCGGTCTCGCCGCGGCCCACCGGGAGGAAGGTCTCGAGCCGCACAGTCCGGAGATGGTCGCCTTCGCCGTCACGACGCGACCTAACACGTGGGTGGCCGTCGACGAGGTCTGGGAGAGGCGCACGAGAGCCCTTGAGGCCCACCGGAGCCAGTTCTCCACCCCCGCCGGCGAGGTGCAGAAGACCCTCCTCCGGCTCCAGGCCGAAGAGCTCGCCCGGCGGGGCCGGGCCGCCGGGAAGCTCCAGGAGGGGGTCACCCTGGCTGAGGCCTTCAAGGTGCTCAGCCCTCTGCACCTTCACTGCAATTGGGAGGCTCACAGGTGCTGACAGGCCGGCGTTCCTTGCTCGTCCGTTGTGTAAGGGCGGGTGTGGAGCTCCATGCCGTCCTTCGGGGCTAACACCCCGGGGGTTGCAGAGCCGGGGGCGGAAGCGAGGGCGGCGAGCCACGGTGCTCGGCTCTCTCTTAGGTCGGGATTTCCCTGCCGCGAGGTTCAACCACCTGCTCCTCATACTGGAACACGTCCTCGATTCCCTGGCCCAAGGCCCGGGCAATCCGGAACGCGAGCAGGAGTGAGGGATGGTACTTCCTCTGCTCAAGGGCGATGATTGTCTGTCGGGTGCAGCCGGCCTTCTCGGCCAACTGCTCCTGGGTCATCTCCCCGTTGATGAAGCGCAGATACCGAATCCGGTTCGTGATCCGGCCTTCAGGCATGGTTCTTCAATCCCACGTGGTAGTAGTAGAGGCTCGCCGCCGACCCCACTATCCAGCCCAGCAGGAAGGTCGTGTAGGCCAGGAACCATAACCATCCGACCGGAACGGTGCTCTGGGACTCATAGCGGACATACAGGCCGATGGACGCGAGAAAGACGTAGGCCATCACAGCCACCAGGGCGACAGCACAGGCCTTGGCCTGAATGAGGGCGTCGCGTTCATCCTGACCACCTCGCCGACTGCGGGTGGCATGGAGCGTCATCCAGAAGGCGATGAATCCCGCCAGCAAGACGAGAGCTGCCGCCTTCGGCCGCCAGTCATCGTAGAGCGCCCAGGTGCTCGGGCCGTCTCCCCAGAGAAAGAGGGCTACGAAGATGAGAGCCACGATTCCCCATATTACGAGGGTGTAGAGCGCTCGCCTCTGCGGTTGAGTCATTGCAGGGACCTCCCGGTTTCCATCTGCGCCGATTCGGTCCAAGAATCGAGCCGCGCTGGTGATGTTGGGATGATTGTAATGAACCTTATACACTATGTCAAGAGAGTTTTACTAGGGTGGGCAGGAGGAGAGGCGCAACATCCGCTGTGTGGAATCGAGTCGGCGGTGGTGCTTCGGTCTGCACGGCGGTGGTCTCCTCCCTGTCTGGGAGGGGTCAGGTTGCTAATACATGCTGTAGATACGACATACTAGGGCTCGAGGCCGGAAGGAGGCGCGGGCCCTTGAAGGACGGCACCGGGCGGAACACGCGGGGCGGCGGTGAACCGCTGGAAGAGGTGCGCCGCCGCGTGCTGGCCGCCCTCGAGCGGGCGGCCCGGGCGGCGGTCCGGTGGCTCAAGGCCGCGTGGGAGGCCGCCGACCGGCTGGTGAGGGCTCTCGAGGCCGGGGTCGACGGGGCGGCGGGTGAGCTCTGGCGTGCGGCCGGGGTGGACCCCCGGACCTTGACGGTGGAGAGGGTCGTGGCCCGGGCCCCGGCCGGGGTGACGTCGGCCGTGGGCGCCGTCGGAGAGGGACTGGCCCGGGCCGGGCGCTGGCTGGAGAAGGTCCTCCGGTTCCTGCCCCGGGACCGGCAGTGGAGGAAGGCGGCCTCAGGCATGTCCATTCTGCTGGCTGTCGTGGCCTTCTCCAGCTTCGCCGTGCCTCCCGAGGCCAAGCCGTTCCCGGGCGGCCGCCGCCTGACTTTCGTCGGCTACTTCGAGAACGGCTGGGGCGGGTGGTACGTCGACTCCTTCCCCACCTTCCAGAGACACGTCGAGATGGTCGACATCGTCATGCCCTTCTGGCATTCGGTCCACCCGGACGGGAGTGTCGAAGACCGCGGCGTGCGTCGGGAGGTCATAGACTTCGCCCGTTCTCACGGCGTCAAGGTGGTCCCGCTCTTCAACAACGCCAAGGTGAGAGGCAGCGCCGGTTTCCTGGTCTCGGCTCAAGGCCGGGAGCAGGCGGTGAAGGAGATTGTGGAGGTCGTTCGGGACTGGGGCTACGACGGGGTGCACATAGACTTCGAGCTCCTGCCGCCCGAATGGCGGGAGGCCTTCACCTCTTTTATCGCCGAGTTGCGGCTGGCTCTCGGGGACGACTCTCATCTCTCGGTGGCCGTCTTCCCGAAGGTCGACATCTCGGAGGAGATCCACGGCCTCTACGACTACAGGGCCCTTGCCGAGCTCTGCGACTTCATCGTCCTGATGGGCTATGACCGCCACTGGGCGACAGCTCCGGCCGGCCCTGTCTCACCCTACGACTGGATAGAACGGAACCTCGAATACGCCCTGGAGACGGCCGGGGTCGAGCCGCTGAAGCTCGTGCTGGGAGTCGGGGGCTACGGCTATGACTGGCCGGCCGGGGGCGGCAAGGCGAACCCGGCCTCTGTCGTGCCCTCCCGGTTCGCCGCCGACCTTGCCCGACGGCGGGGGGCCACGCTGAAGTGGGATGACGAGAGCAACAATCCCCACTTCACCTATTTCCTGGAGGGCGTGCGGCACGATGTGTGGTACCAGGACGAACGGGTGATGGCCCTGCGTCTGAGCCAGGCCCGCAGTCGGGGGCTGCGCGGTATCGCCCTGTGGCGGCTGGGTTACGAGAC
>DPMO01000211.1 GCA_003541445.1 Clostridiales bacterium
GGCCGCAGCCGGCACCAGACCGACGAGGTTCTGGAGGACCCCGCGGAAGAAGAGCTCTTCCGCGAAGCCGGCCATGAGACTCACGAGCACCAGGGCGGTGAGGTCCGCCGAGCCGAAGAGTTGTCTGGCCACGGGGTCGACGGCCTCGCGGAAACCCCTCCAGACGGCTCTCGCGCCGAGGACCATGCCGGCCAGGACCGCGGCAAGCGCGGCCCCCAGGAGGACCTGGCCGGCGCATGTCTCCGCGCCCGGGCCGCTTCCCGGCCCCGGGGGGATGAGGGCGAAGACGCTCCCCCCGCGGACAAGACGCCACAGGACCCACGCCCCCGCGACGAGAAGACCCTCCACCACCGCCCCGTAGAGGACGAGGGCCGACGAGGAAAGGCTGAAGGCCCTCTCTCCCCCGGGAGCGTCCGCCCTCAGCAGCACACCGTTCATGCCTTGACCGTCACCCCGTCCGCCGGGAGGAAGGACCTTCCCGGCGATAAGTGGAAACCCACCGCCCGAGAGGGGGTGATGAACCCGTGTCACTCCAGAAGAGACTGACCTGGCTCGTAGTGTTCCTTACGGGCGTGGGTGTCGTGCTGGCCATACTCTTCGCCGCGAACCCCGGCCGGGCCTGGGTGGCGGTCGTCGCCGCCGGGGCGGTGGCCTACTTCGTCGGCCAGAGGGTGGCGCACGCCCGCTACTGCGCCGTGCTGCGGACGGCGGCCGACAGCCTCGGTCTCGACTACCTCGCCACCAGGGAGGACGAGGAGTCGTCGGGTCTCCTGGCGAACATGCGCCGCACATCCGAGTCCGACGTCTTCCGCTGGAAGGTCGACGGCAAGCTCCCCGCTCTCGCCGGCACCTTCCAGGGGTTCCCCGTCGTCGTTCGCGTCCCGGTCGGGGTGGACTTCGACGCCTGGGCTCCCGACAGCACGCGGATAGGCGTCTACCACGACGTCAGGATGACCGGCTTCACCGTCTGTGACAGGTCGAGGCTGAAGAAGACCCCGAAGGGGCGTCAGGCCGTCCTGGGCGACGAGGCCTTCGACTCCAGGTTCCTCGTGCTGGCCCACCGCCGCGAGGAGGCCGAGACGGTGCTGACTCCTGAGGTCAGGGCCCTGCTGCTCGAGGCCGGAGGTGTCGGCTTTCGGGGGGTGGAGGTGAACCGCTACGGCGTGTTCCTCCACGAGGAGGGCAAGGTCTCCAGCCCTGAGCTCCTCGAGGAGCGTCTGAGGCTCGCCGTCAAGGTGGCCGAGGCGGCGCGCGAGTTGGCCCCCGCCAAGCGGCGCTAGAGCTCGACGACCGCGAAGTAGGGCGAGGCGGTGTCGAAGGTGAGAAGTTTTCGCCGGAGGGGTTCACCCACTCCGGCGATTATCTTCAGGACCTCGGTCACCTCGAGGGCGGCCACGACGGCCGGGGTCGGCGAAGGCGTTCCGACGACGCTCTCCACACCCTGTGCCGCGGCCTCGGTGCGCGGTCCGTAGAGGGCCTCGAGCCCGGGGTCGTCCGGGAAGACGCAGGTGACGTGTCCCGAGAACCCCCCGACGGCCCCGTGCACCAGAGGCACCCCCAGCGACCGGGCCGCGTCCTCGAGGGCGAAGCGGGCCGGGATGCTGTCAAGGCAGTCGACGAGGACGACCGCCCCGCGGAAGACGCGGCTGAAGCTGTCGGCGTCGCCCCTGAGCCTGAAAGTGGTCACCCTCGTCGCCGAGTTGACGGCTCCGAGACGCGCCGCGGCCGCGTCCACCTTCGCCCGGCCGAGGTTCTTCTCGTCGGCGAGGAGCTGGCGGTTCAGGTTGTCGTCGCTGGTCACGTCGGGGTCGACGAGCACGAGCTCGCCCACCCCGGCTCGAGCGAGGAGCTCCGAGACCAGCCCGCCCAGGCCTCCCAGGCCGGCCACGCCGACCCTAGCCCGGAGGAGCCGGGCCTGTCCGTCCAGCCCCAGGGAGTCGACATTGCGGAGGTAGCGGCGGGGGACGACTCCCCGCGCCAGGAGGGCGAGTTCCAGGTCGCGCCTCGCCGCCGGGCCGCCGCCCTCCCCTTCAGCCGCCGCGGCCTTCAGGGCCTCTTCGGACACCAGCCGCAGCGTCCCCGCGCGGCCCGTTCTGACCTCGACCGACTCCCGGACGAGGCGGTCGAGAAGGTCCTGAGGGACGGAACATGGCATAGAACCCAACTCCCCTGCGGACATAATACGCCCCGTGAGCACCATGACCGGCGGTCAGCATCCCGGAGGCCCGATAGCCTCCAAGACGGGGCGACTCCAGCAGCCCGGTCGCGGCGGCGCCGGGGCCCGGTCGCGTTCCGGGCAAGGCGCAAGGCAAGGCCAGCGGAGCACCTTCAGGTTCGACGCCGCCATCGGGGCGCTCCTTCTCGTCCCCTTCGTGATGGTCCTCGGAAACTCCATCCTCATCCCGGTCCTGCCGGCCATGAGACAGGCCATGAACCTGTCCCCGGCCCAGACGGGCCTCATCATAACCGCCTTCTCCGTCCCCGCCGGGCTCCTCATCCCGTTCGCCGGCTTCCTGGCGGACCGCTACGGCCGCAAGGCGGTCATGGTCCCCAGCCTCGTCACCTACGGGGTGGGGGGAGCCATAGCCATCGCCGCGGCCGTGTTCCTTGAGGAGAGGGCCTACGGACTCCTCATGGTCGGGCGGGTCGTCCAGGGGCTCGGGGCCGCGGGGACGGCCAACATAGCCATGGCCTTGGCGGGCGACCTCTACGCGGGGGCCGCCCGGGGCCAGGCCCTGGGCCTGCTCGAGGCCTCCAACGGGTTCGGGAAGGTCGTGAGCCCCGTGCTCGGGGCCGCCCTCGGGCTCGTCTCCTGGTTCTTCCCCTTCGTCCTCTTCACCGCGCTGGCCCTGCCCGTCGCGGCCGCCGTGGGCCTGCTGGCCCGCGACGCCAGGCCCGAGAGCCAACTGCCTGCCGGGCGCTACTTCGCCTCCATCCTGGGGGTGTTCCGGGAAAAGGGCGTCCCCCTGGGGGCGGCCCTGGCCTCGGGGATGGTTGTGCTCTTCCTGCTCTTCGGGGTGCTCTTCTTCCTTTCGGAGACCCTTGAGACCCGGTTCGGTCTCACCGGCGTCTTGAAGGGGCTCGTCCTGGCCCTGCCCGTGCTCGCCAGCGCGGTCACGGCCTACGTCACCGGCACCTACCTCCAGAGGCTCGGCCGGCGGTGGCTGGTCGTGGGCGGGCTCTCCCTCATCACCCTCGTGCTGGCCAGCCTGGCCGTCGTCAATAACCCCTACTACCTCTACGGGGCCATCTTCCTCATCGGCGTGGGGAGCGGTTCGGCCCTGGCCACCCTCAACGTCCTGGTCACGGGTTCGGTCCCCCTCCCCCAGAGGGGGATGATCACCTCCGATTACGGAGCCGTCCGCTTCTTCGGCGTGGCCCTGGGGCCGCCTGTCTTCGGACTCCTCATGGGCCTCGGCAGCACCGTCCTCTTCCTGTCGGCCGCCGCCCTGGCGGCGCTGGTGTCCGCGGGGGCCTTCTTCCTCATCGACGAGAAGAGGCTGAGCGAGAAGCCGGCCCGCTGACCTGCGGGCGCGTGCGGCGTCTCCTCACCGCCCCCCTCTCCCCGGCATAGG
>DPMO01000176.1 GCA_003541445.1 Clostridiales bacterium
CCTATGAACCGTCGAACTTGGGGGGGAGGTCCGGCCTTCGACGTCTGCGAGATAGAACGAGTGGGGGTTGCCGTCGAGGAGCTCGCACGTTTGCGTCTGCAGGCCACACGGAAACGGCGCCCCCAGCGGGCCCCCCGTCTCCGGCACATTCTGGGCTCGGTCGATAAGGAAGGAGCCCGTCGCGACAAGAGAGAACTTACGGCGACATGCTGTTGCGCCTCAGAACCACAGGACGCTTTGCCCTTGTGCTTGTCCTGGCCGGCACGACGTTGCTCGCCATGGCTGGCTGTGAACTTCGCCTGACCCGTCCCGGGGTGACGATTGTCGTGTGGGACGGCCCCCGCTGGGCCGACGAGTCGGGTAACCACTACCACTGGGTCCAGCGGAAGATAGAAGAGTTCGAGGCCACCCATCCCTTCGTGGAGGTCATCTTCGTCCCGGTGGAGTGGAGCCTTCTCCGCCCCATGCTCGACGCGGCCAAGAACGCCGGAGAACTTCCCGACATCGCTCCCTTCGACCTCAGTGCGGGGGGAGTCACCCTGGAGGAGATAGACGAGGGACTGCTGGAGCCTGTGGACGGCTTTCTGGAAGACCCCGACGACCTGTCGCCCCAGGCCCGCCAGGCCTACACCTACGACGGTCGCCTGTGGGGCTTTCCGTCATCCATGACTGGGCACGTTCTTCTCCTAAATCTGCACCTCTTTGAGGAGCGAGGCGTCGAGCTGCCGCCCGGAGGCCGGTGGACCTGGGAAGAGTTCCTGGAGGCCTGCCGGAGGCTCACCTTCGACCGTGACGGCGACGGGAACACCGACGTCTGGGGCTTCGCCACCTACGTCCTCCCCGGCTACTACGAGGTCTGGCCCTTCCTCTACGCGAGCGGGGCTCGGCCCGTCTCGGGGGACCTCACCACGTACACCTTCAATTCCGAGAGCGCGGTAGGAGCTCTCGACAGACTCGTGGACCTCGTCTTTGAGGAGAACGTGGCCCACCCCTCCACGGGCACCTCGTCTGTGCGGACGGTGTTCAACCTCTTCGCCGACCCGGAACAGCAGCAGGTGGCCATCGAACCCTGGTCGGCCTGGGCGATAGACTACCTGACCGTCAGCGAACAAGCCATTAAGAACTTCACCGTGGCCGCCTACCCGACCATGCCCATCGGGGGCAGCGCCGACGTGGGAGAGGCGGGCACGCCGGGCGCCGGTGAGGACGGCTCTGGCTCCGCTGCCCTCGCGGTCTGGGGGGGTGAGGATGGCCCCTTGACCATCGGCGGGACAGGCGGGTTCGTGGTCTTCCGGCAGGAAGACCCCCACCGGCGCAGCCTGGTCATGGAGCTCGCCAACTACCTCACCAGCACCGCGGCCCAGTACGAGCTCGCCCGCGGCTACCACGCCTTCCCGGCCCGGAGGAGCGCCCCGGGCCTCGGCCCCTTCGCCGGAGAGCCGGCCTACGAGCGCGCCGCCGAGATCGTCTTCCGCGCCGAGAGCCTGCCCCCCCACTCCCGGCGGCCGGAGATAGAGCGCCTCATCCAGAGGCAGATACAGATGGTCCTGCTCGGAATCAAGAACGCCTCGGAGGCCCTCCAGCACGCCGGGGAAGCCGTGGCCGAACTCCTCGCCGAGCCGGAGGAGGAAGGCCGGGACGAGGACCGGTAGGCCGGAGGAGCCCGGTTCGAGGGTCCGACCCTGTGGCAGATTCGCCCTTGACCGGTACTTTGAACCTTGGTAATTGATAAAACTGGCAGCGAAGGGAGGGATGACGGGTTGCGGGAGAAAGTACTCTACACCTTCTTCGCTGCGCTGTCTGGTTCTCAGGGGTCTGCATGGCGGTGACGACTGTCTTCCTTCCCCTCTCAGGCGATGTGGCAGCGGCAGGCGCGCGGGTCGACTTCACCATCGGCGAGAGCCACTACGTGATGGACGGCCAGGTGGTGAACACCGACGCGGCTCCGTTCATCGAGAACGGCCGGACGTATGTTCCCGTACGGTATCTCGGCGACGCTCTCGGCGCGTACGTCGAATGGAAGGGGGAAACACGGACGGTCGTCCTGACCAAGGGCTCGGTGGAGGTCAGGCTCGTGATCGGCAGCCACACCATCACGGTGGCCGGAGAGGGTCGGGTCATGGATGTGGCCCCCTTGATAAGAGAGGGCCGGACCTTCCTGCCGGCGAGGTATGTCGCCGAGGCCTTCGGCTACCAGGTCGGATGGAACGCCGAGGAGCGGATGGTCACGATTACGGCCCAACCCTCCGAAGCCCTCTGCCTTGTTCCAGGTGACATACTTGTCATCATCAGCGAAGAGGAACTGACCTACACCATCGAGGTGCCTTTGTATGGGGAGATGACCATCAGCCTCGGCTACAGGGATCATATCGCGATATACGTGGGAGACGGACAGGTGGTCGAGGCGACAGAGTCCGGCGGAGTGGTTGCGAGTGCCTTGTCCTCGTGGGTAGGCAGACCCGGTCAAGTGGGTCTGGAGATACTGCGAGTGGACGTGGCCGACGACATAAGGCAGGCGGCCGTCCAGTTCGCCCTGGCTCAGGTGGGCGATGCCTACGACTGGGATTGGATGACCCTGGACTACGCGGACTCGGAGACCGAGTGGTACTGCAGTGAAATCGTGTGGGCGGCCTACAAGAACCAAGGAGTCGACCTTGACGCGAACAGCATGAGTCACGGTGCTCACGGCGGTGTCGCCCCGCAGGAGACCTGCGACAGTGGGCACACCCGGCTGATCGCGACAGAGCTGCTGCCTGAGTGTACCGGCGGGGCCGGTGGGTGATCGAAGGGCTGTCCGGCAAAGCGAGGCATCCAGGCGAGGTCGGGGGGCGGCACAGACAAGGGGCCGCCCCCTTACCGTCACCACTCCGGCAGCTCCAGCCCTGTCTCCGCCCCCGCCTCCTTCAAGGCCGCCATCGCCTCGGCCTTGAGCGCGGCCAAGGCCTCCGGGGTCCGGCCCTCGCACCGGACCACGAGGGCCGGTTGGGTGTTGGAGGCCCGCACCAGGAGCCACCCGTCGGGGAAGATGACCCTGGCCCCGTCCACGTCCACGACCTCGGCTCCCCTGCCGGCGTACCTGCGCCGGACCCTCTCGACGACCTCGAATTTGGCCTCGTCGGGACAGGTAATCCGCGTCTCCGGGGTCGAGTGGTAGCGCGGCCGGTCGGCCAGGAGGTCCGACAAGGGGCGGTCCGACCCCGAAAGGATGCGCAGGAGCCTCGCCCCGGCGTAGATGGCGTCGTCGAACCCGAAGTACTCGTCGGCGAAGAACATGTGGCCCGACATCTCGCCGGCGAAGAGCGCCCCTATCTCCCGCATCTTGGCCTTGATGAGGGAGTGCCCGGTGCGGTGGAAGAAGGGGCTCCCGCCGAGCCGCCTGGCCTCGTCGAAGACGGCCTGCGAGCACTTCACCTCCACGATGACGGGGGTCCCGGGGTGACGGGGGAGGATCTCCCTCCAGAAAAGGATCATGAGGTCGTCGCCCCACAGGATGTTCCCTTGCTCGTCCACGACCCCAAGCCGGTCCGCGTCCCCGTCGAAGGCCAAGCCACAGTCGGCCCCCGTGTCGCGGACCGTGCGGACGAGGTCGGCGAGGTTCTCCGGCTTCACGGGGTCCGGCCAGTGGTTGGGGAACCGGCCGTCAGGCTCGCAGTAGAGGGGGATGACCTCACAGCCCAGGGCCTCGTAGAGGGGGACCGCTATCCGTCCGGCCGTGCCGTTGCCGGCGTCGACGACGACTTTCAGGCGTCGGGGGCCGAGGCGGACGCGGTCGGCGATGGTCCGGATGTAGGCCCGGACGGGCCTGCGGTACGTGACCGGGACGCCGCCGCCAGGCGTGGCGCCGGTCGCGCCCTCCCCGGCCGCCTTCTCGGCTCCGGCCGGCGCCGCCGCTCCACCCGGCGCCCCCGCTGTGCCCGACGCCTCCCCCCCGGCCAGCGCCTCCGCCCTGCGCCCGAGCTCCCGGATGTCCTCGCCGTAGATGGTGCCGAAGCCGCGGGCCAGCTTCATCCCGTTGTACTCGGGCGGGTTGTGGCTCCCCGTGATCATCACCCCGCCGTCCACGCCGTAGCGGACGCGGGAGAAGTAGAAGACGGGCGTGGGGACGACGCCGATGTCGACGACCCTGAGGCCGGCCCGGCCGAGGCCGCGGATGACCGCCTCCCGAAGGGCCCTCGACGACCGCCGGTTGTCCCGCCCGACGAGGACGCCCTTTCCCGCCTCCCCGGGGGCCGTCTCCGACAGCCACTCCCCGTAGGAGCGGGCGACGAGCTCGGCCACCTCGGGGGTCAGCTCCGTGTCGACCCGTCCGCGGACGTCGTACTCGCGGAAGATGTTCCTGCGCAAACCACCCATCGTTTCTCCCACCCCGATTGCGGTGCTTCCACGACCGTGTCGCCCCGGCCTGCGCACGCAGGGGCCCCGCCTGCCGGCGGGCGCCCCGCCGCGCCGGACCCCGCGGCCCTTACAGTCTACCCGCAGGAGGTCCGTCCGTGTCGCTGGCCCCGGCCTCTCATCCAGGGCAACCTAACCTCGACCTCTCGGGAAGAGGACAGTGACCTCCCGAGAAGAGGACTGTCCGGCCTTCCGGGCGAAAGGCTGGGACCGTCGCACATGCCGACACCCACAGGGGGGCTCAAGCCATGACCACCGGCGACGTGAAGGACCCCGGCCTCGCCCCGGCCGGGGAGCGGCGCATCGCCTGGGCCTGGGCCGACATGCCGGTCCTGCGGAGCATACGGGAGAGGTGGGCCTCGGAGAAGCCCCTCGCTGGCTTCCGGGTCGCGGCCTGCCTCCACGTCACGGCCGAGACGGCGAACCTGGTGCTCACCCTCAAGGAGGGCGGGGCCGAGGTCGCCCTGTGCGCCTCGAACCCCCTCAGCACCCAGGACGACGTGGCCGCGGCCCTCGCCGTGACCTACGGCCTTCCGACCTTCGCCGTCCGCGGTGAGGACGCCGGCACCTACTACCGCCACATCGCCGCCGTCCTCGACACCCGGCCCGACTTCACCATGGACGACGGGGCCGACCTGGTCTCGACCCTCCACCAGGAGCGGCCGGAGCTCATCGCCGGCCCGGAGGCCCTCGCCTCCCCGCCCGGGGGCGGAGTGAGGGCCGGGACCGAGGAGACCACGACCGGGGTCATCCGCCTCCGGGCCATGGCCGCCGACGGCGCCCTGCGCTACCCTGTCGTGGCCGTCAACGACGCCCGGACCAAGCACTGGTTCGACAACCGCTACGGCACCGGCCAGTCCACCCTCGACGGCCTCCTCCGGGCCACCAACCGTCTCCTCGCCGGGTCGGTCTTCGTCGTCGTCGGCTACGGGTGGGTGGGCCGCGGCATCGCCGCGCGCGCCGCCGGCATGGGCGCCAGGGTCTGCGTCGTCGAGGCCGACCCGCTCCGCGCCCTGGAGGCGGCGATGGACGGCTTTCTGGCCACGGACATGGACGAGGCGGCCGGGCTCGGGGACTTCTTCGTCACCGCCACGGGCAACCGGCACGTCATCGACAGGGCGCACTTCGAGAGGATGAAGGACGGGGCCATCCTCGCCAACGCCGGCCACTTCAACGTGGAGATAAACATCCCGGCCCTGGCCGCGCTCGCCGTCTCCACGCGGGAGGCGCGCCCCGGGGTCGTCGAGTACGTCCTGCCCGGCGGCCGGCGCCTGTACCTCGTCGCGGAGGGGCGTCTGGTCAACCTCGCCGCGGCGGAGGGGCATCCCGCGGCCGTCATGGACATGAGCTTCGCCAACC
>DPMO01000175.1 GCA_003541445.1 Clostridiales bacterium
GGCGGCGGGGATGCGGGCCCCGAGAACGGACAGGACCAGGGAGGTGAGACCGTGGGCGAGGTCAAGATAAGGTGGTACGGCCACGCGTGCTTCCTCATCACCTCACCCGGGGGCACCAGGGTCCTCACCGACCCCTACCCGGGGAACATGGGCTACGGCAACAGGCGCTTCGAGGCCGACCTGGTGACGGTGAGCCACGAGCACTTCGACCACAACAGCGTCGCCAGCGTGGAGGGCGACCCGGAGGGGGTGCGGGGCCTGGCCGGTGACGACTGGGCCCAGGTCGAGAAGACGGTCGGCGACGTCACCGTCTGGAGCATCAGGGGGACCTACCACGACGAGGCCCAGGGCTCCGAGCGCGGCAAGAACGCCCTCTTCCTCATCGAGACCGGCGGCCTCCGCATCCTGCACCTCGGCGACCTGGGCGAGGTGCCTTCAGCGGAGATTGCCGAGCGGGCCGGCCGGGTCGACGTCCTCCTCGTGCCTGTGGGCGGAGTCTTCACCGTCGACGCCGAGGGGGCGACCCGCGTGACCGAGCTCTTCGATCCGAGGATCGTCATCCCGATGCACTTCCGCACCCCCGCCATCGCCGACTGGCAGATCTCCGACGAGAGACCCTTCCTCGAAGGGAAGTCGGGGGTGAAGCGGCTGGGCGTCGCCGAGGTCACCGTCTCCGCCGACACTCTTCCCGCCGAGCGGGAGATCTGGGTCCTCGACGTAAGCCCCTGACACGTGCGGCACAGCCCGAGAGGGGAGTCCTGAAGCGTTTGCAGCGTCTCGATGAGAAACTCGTCCTCCTCCACCGTGCCCCCAACCTGGCCACCGCGGAGCTCCTTCGCGGGGTGCTCGTCAACGAGGGCATCAGGGTCTTCCTGAGGGCCCCCCGTCTGTCGCCCTTCATCGGGGTCGACGAGACGGACATCCTCGTCCCGTCCAGCGAGGAGAAGGCGGCGCGCGAGGTCCTCGAGGCCTTCCTGGAGCCGGACGGGGACCCCGGGGGCCGTGAGGCCCCGGAGGGCGACTCCGGGTCGCCCGGCACGGGCCCCGAGGGCGGCCGCGGCGACCGAGAGGAAGGCGGTGGCAGGCCGTGACGAAGAGCCTCTCCCGGCCCCGGCGCATCGGGGTCCTGACGAGCGGGGGCGACGCCCCGGGCATGAACGCGGCCGTCCGGGCCGTGGTGCGCAAGGCCGTCTACGAGGGTCTCCTCGTCACCGGCGTCATGCGCGGCTACGCCGGCCTCATCGACGGGGACATGCGGCCCCTCGACGAGCGGTCCGTGGGGGACCTCATCCACCGCGGGGGCACCTTCCTGCAGACGGCCCGCTCGGAGCGGTTCAAGACCCCCGAGGGTCAGGCCCAGGCCCGTGCGCGGCTCGAGGAGGCGGGCATCGAGGCCCTTGTCACCATCGGGGGCGGCGGGACCTTCAAGGGCGCCCTGGCCCTCCAGGACGCGGGCTTCCCGGTGGTCGGCGTGCCCGGCTCCATCGACAACGACATCCCGGAGACGGAGTACTCCATCGGCTTCGACACCGCCGTGGACACGGCCCTCGACGCCATCGAGCGCCTCCGGGACACCGCCTGGGCCCACAGCCGGGTCTTCCTCGTCGAGGTCATGGGCCGCGACACCGGGTTCATCGCCCTGGCCGCGGGACTCGCCGGAGGGGCGGAGACCGTCCTCATCCCGGAAGTCCCCTTCGACGTCGGGGAGCTGTGCGAGAGCATCCTCACCAGCTACAGGAAAGGCAAGCGGCACAGCGTCATCGTCGTGGCGGAGGGGGCGGCCTCGGCCGCCGACCTCGGCCGGCAGGTGCGGGAGAGGACCGGGCTCGACACGCGGGTGACCGTTCTCGGGCACGTCCAGCGCGGCGGGCGGCCGACCGGGTTCGACCGGACCCTGGCCAGCCAGATGGGCGCGGCCGCCGTGGACCTCATCCTGCAGGGGAAGACGGGTCAGATGACCGCCTGGAGGTCGGGGCGGGTGCTGGCCGTCCCGCTGCGGGAGGTCGTCGGCCGCCGCAAGGAGATAGACCTCAGCCTCTACGAGCTGGCGAAGATACTGGCCATCTAGCGGCGCTCCTGCGGCCGCCCCGGCTGGTGCGGGGGCGGCCGCGCGTCGGCCGGGACGAGGGGAGACAGGAGACCTTTGCCCAGGCACCTTCGCCGCACCAAGATAATCGCCACGCTCGGCCCGGCGAGCGAGGACCTGGAGACCATGACCCGGATGATAGAGGCGGGCATGGACGTGGCCCGCTTCAACCTCTCCCACGGGGCGCGGGCGGAGCACCTCGCGCGGCTCGAGACGCTGAGGAGGGCCGAGAGCCGCACGGAGGGCCGCCGGGTGGGCGTGCTCTTCGACCTGCGCGGCCCGGAGATACGGCTGGGGACCTTCGAGGACGGCCCGGTGACCCTCACCGACGGCCGGCTCTTCACCTTCACCACCGAGAGGGTCCCCGGCGGCCCGGAGCGGGTCAGCGTCGACTACCCCGGCCTGCCGTCCCTGTGCCGTCCGGGCGACGTGGTCCTGCTCGACGACGGCAACCTCTCCCTCGAGGTCGTCGAGGTGAGGGAGAGGGATGTCGTCTGCCGGGTCCTCTCCGGCGGCGTCCTCGGGGACAGGAAGAAGCTGAACCTCCCGGGCCGGAACCTTGATGTCCCGTATCTCTCCCCCAAGGACGCCGAGGACCTCGAGACGGCCGTGTCCGTCGGGGCCGACTTCGTGGCCGCCTCCTACACGCGCACGGCCGAGGACATCGTCCTGGTGAGGGATTTCCTGCGGGCCCGCGGCGGCCGCCAGATGGTCGTGGCCAAGATAGAGTGCCAGGCGGCCCTTGACAACCTCGACGACATCATCGCCGCCTGCGACGCGGTCATGGTGGCGAGGGGCGACCTCGGGGTCGAGGTCCCCGAGGAGGACGTCCCCGTCATCCAGAAGGACATAATCGCCCGCGCGGTCCGTGCCGGACGGCCGGTCATAACCGCGACCCAGATGCTCGAGTCCATGGTCTCGAGGCCTCGTCCGACCCGGGCCGAAGCCAGCGACGTGGCCAACGCCATCCTGGACGGCACCGACGCGGTGATGCTCTCCGGGGAGACGGCCGTGGGCAGGTACCCGGTTGAGGCCGTCCGCATCATGGCCCGGATCGCCGAACGGGCCGACGCCGCGCTGATCAACTCCCGGCCGCGCGAGTACCTCCACTCCCAGGCCCGCCGCACCATCACCGATTCCATAGGCTTCGCCACCTGTCAGGCGGCCCAGGACCTGGAGGCCAGCGCCATCATCGCCGCCACCCAGTCCGGCCAGACGGCGAGGATGATAGCCAGGTACAGGCCGGGGCCGCCGGTGATAGCGGCCACCACCGACGAGCGGGTGGCCAGACGGCTCGCCCTCTCCTGGGGCGTCCGGTCCATGGTGGTGCAGCGGGCGGCCAACACGGACGAGATGATCGATATGTCGGTGGACGCCGCGCTCGAGCGGGGCCTCATCCAGGAGGGCGAGGTGGTCCTGATAACCGCCGGGATACCCACGGGGATCCCCGGCACCACCAACATGTTGAAGGTTCACACCGTCAGCAAGATCATCGCCAGGGGCACGGGCATCGGCAAGGAAGCCGTGACCGGCCGCGTGACGGTGGCTCGGGACGCGGAGGAGGCCCTGGGGAAGATGAGGAGGGGCGACATCCTGGTGACGACGGCCACCGACCGGGAGTTCGTGCCCTCCATGAAGAAGGCGGCCGGGCTGGTCGTCGAGGAGGGCGGGCTCACCTCCCACGCTGCCGTCGCGGCCCTCAGCCTCGGCATCCCCGCCGTAGTGGGCGTCGCGGGGGCCGTCAGGTCCTTCTCGGACGGTCAGATCGTGACCATCGACCCGAGGCGAGGGGTCGTCTACAGGGGCAGCGCGCGGGTTCTGTAAAGGGCCTTTGACGCGCAGCGGGCGTGCGCTCTGAGAGCTTGAATAGGTAAAATATGCCATTCCAACTAAGATCTTATAGGTAGCGCCGGCCGACGGTCTCGGACTCGTATGGGCCTGCCTGCTCCTTACATGGGGGC
>DPMO01000220.1 GCA_003541445.1 Clostridiales bacterium
GATGGGACGCCTGAGGTCGAGGTCGCCCCTGCGACCAGAGGTCCTCCGCCGGGGGCCTTCCGCCGAAAGGTTGTCCAGTCCGAGGAGCGGTGTTATCCTAGAGAAAATCTGCCGCCGCCCGGGAAGACCTTCTCCCCCCGGCGGCGGGCTGGGAGGCCGCTCATGCCCGGAACCGCCAGTCGAGTCCCAGACCCCTCCCGCGGGGGCGGAGCTCCGTCCGAACGCACCCCGGCGGCCGCCCGGGGCGGAGGCCCCGGCCCGCTCGCGCCGCGTCTCGGACTCACCTTCGACGACGTGCTCCTCGTTCCGAGGCGCTCGGGGGTCCTCCCGCGCGAGGTCGACACCTCCGTCGAGCTCGCCCCGGGCCTCCGCCTCAACATCCCCATCGTGAGCGCGGGCATGGACACCGTGACCGAGGCCCGCATGGCCATAGCCATGGCCCGCCAGGGCGGGTTCGGCACCATCCACAAGAACTTGTCCATCACCGACCAGGCGGCAGAGGTCGACAAGGTCAAGCGCTCCGAACACGGGGTCATCGTGGACCCCTTCTTCCTCGGCCCCGACAACACGGTGGCCGACGCCGTCGCCCTCATGGAGAAGTACCACATCTCAGGGGTTCCCATCGTCCAGGGTTCGCGTCTCGTCGGCATAATCACCAATCGGGACATCCGCTTCGAGGAGCGCTTCGACCGTCCCATCAGGGAGGTCATGACCAGCGAGAACCTCGTCACCGCGCCGGTGGGCACGACCCTCGAGATGGCCAAGAAGATCCTCGCCCGACACAAGATCGAGAAGCTCCCCCTCGTCGACGAGAACTTCAGCTTGAAGGGCCTCATCACCATCAAGGACATCGAGAAGGCCGAGAAGTATCCCAACGCGGCCAAGGACGCCAAGGGCCGCCTCCTCGCCGGCGCGGCCGTCGGCGTCGCCCGTGACAGCCTGGAGCGGGCCGAGGCCC
This sequence comes from Clostridiales bacterium, assembly GCA_003541445.1. Classification (GTDB taxonomy): domain Bacteria; phylum Bacillota; class Sulfobacillia; order UBA995; family UBA9673; genus UBA9673. The sequence continues at coordinate 959 of DPMO01000220.1, forward strand.
TTGTGGCGGCCGGTGTCGACGTCATCGTCATCGACAGCGCCCACGGCCACTCCGAGAACGTCATCCGCCTGACGAGAGAGCTCCGCCGGGCTTTCCCCTCGGTCGTCATCGTGGCCGGCAACGTGGCCACGGCCGAGGGGGTGAGGGACCTCGCTAAGGCCGGGGCCCACGTGGTCAAGGTGGGCGTCGGACCGGGTTCCATCTGCACCACCCGCGTGGTGGCCGGCGTCGGCGTGCCGCAGCTCACGGCCATCCTCGAGGCCGCGGCCGAGGCCCGCCGGTGCGGGGTCACCATCATCGCCGACGGCGGGATCAAGTCCTCCGGGGACATCACCAAGGCCCTCGCGGCCGGGGCGCAGGCGGTGATGATCGGCAGCCTCCTGGCCGGCACGGAGGAGAGCCCGGGCGAGATGGAGATCTACCAGGGACGGAGCTACAAGGTCTACCGGGCCATGGGCTCGCTCGCGGCCATGAAGGCGGGCTCGAAGGACCGCTACTTCCAGGAGCACGAACTCAGCGAGACGAAGCTCGTGCCCGAGGGTGTCGAGGGCAGGGTCCCCTACCGGGGGGCCCTCGCCGACATGGTCCACCAGCTCATCGGGGGCGTGCGCGCCGGGATGGGCTACTGCGGCGCCCGCACCGTCCGGGAGCTCCAGGAAACGGCAGAGTTCATCCAAATTACCGGGGCCGGGCTCAAGGAGAGCCACCCCCACGACGTCGAAATCACGAAGGAGCCTCCGAACTACTATTGTGAGCGGTGACGCCGGAACGGAGCGCGTCGCTGAGGCCCCGGGCGACCGGCGCGGGCCGGGGTGAGGGGTCAGCCTGCTTTGGCCGGTGGTGAGCTGTTCCTTGTCGATAGCCGTCAACTCCGATCCCAAGAGCCGCGTCAAGTTCATGTACTCGCCTTACATCGAGACCGTCCTGAGTCTGCAGGTGCTCTATGACCCCCAGCACCACGGGGCGCTCCTGCCGTGGGTCATCCGGTTCAAGGAGAGGATATCCCCTGAGACCTACCGGGAGATAAGGTACTTCGGGGACAACATCCGCGAGTGGCTCTACCTCATCGACCTCGCCCTGGACATGCCCGACCTCGACCGGCTGAGCTTCGGGGAGGTCATCGAGCGTCTCCAGGCCATGCCCATCACCCGGTTCGTCTTCCTCCTCTTCGGCGAGCAGGTCCCGCCGATGGAGATAGAGGCGGCCTTCGAGTCTCCGTCGAACGTCGAGGTCGTCTGCCGCAGGCTCGAGATAGACGACTCCCGCCGCCGGGAGGAGATGGCCCGCTTCTTCAGGGACCCCGAGAAGGTGCGCCGGGAACTCTGCCGGTTCCTCGTCTCCTACTGGAGCGAATACTTCGAGGAGGAGTTCTACTGGGTCGAGCTCCTCCTGGTGAAGGGGATAAAGGAGGAGGCCGAGCGGCTCGCCCGGGAGTCCCTGCCGCGCTTTCTGACCCGGCTCGGGGGCGGCCTCATCTCGCGCGGCGACCGCAGGGTCCGCCGGATGAAGCCGAACGTCGTCGTCATCGAGAACACCCCCACCCCGGTGGACGTGTCCCTGAACGAGCTGGACGAGATCGTCCTCTTCCCGTCGCTCTTCGTCTCGCCCCAGAGCATCTTCGAACTCTCCGAGGGGCGCCTCCTCATGTCCTTCTCCGTCCCGCCAGGGGTCTACCTGCGGAGGGACACCCTCGTCCCGCCGGAGGAGCTCTCACGCCTCCTCAAGACCCTGGCCGACGAGACGCGCCTGAAGATCATGAAGCTCATGATGCAGGACAGACAGTGCACCCAGGGGCTGGCCGTGGAGCTGGGGTTGGCCGAGCCGACCGTCTCGCGTCATCTGAAGCTCCTCCGCGAGTCGGACCTCATCTCGAGCGAGAAGGAAGGCAACTACATCTACTACACGCTCCGCCTCGAGAAGATAGCCGAGCTCCACATGAAGATCCTCGACTTCCTGCGGACCTAGCCGCCCGGCCTTCCGGCTAAGCCTTGGTGCTCACACTCACTCCGTCGAGCAGGATATGGGGCAGCAACGCCCCGTCCGGGGTCACCTCGAGCTCCCGGCCGAGGGCCACGAGGCCGGTCTTGAAGGCCTCGAAGACGCTCACCGAGACCATGCAGTCCTTGACCCGACCGGTGACCTCGCCGTTCTCTATCTTGAAGCCGATATGGACGTTCCCCGACACCTGACCGGCGTAGGGGTTGCCGGCCCAGGCCCCCATCAGGCGCTCGACGAGAAGGCCCTCCTTGATTTCAGCGACGAGGTCGGCTGCCGGGGTCTTGCCCGGCTCCAGGACGAGGTTGGAGGCCCTGGGGGCCGGCATGGCCTGCGGCACGGCCCGGTAGCCGTTGCCCGTGCTCGCGCGGCCGAGGGCCTTTCCGGAGCGCAGGTCGAGGAGGAAATCCTTGAGGACGCCCCTGTCGATTATGGCCCTCTTCCTCGTCGGGACGCCCTCGTCGTCGAACGGGGTCGTGTGGACACCCCAGGGGAGGGTCGGGTCGTCGTGAAGGGTGAACTCGTCGGCGAACAGCTTCTCGCCGACCCTGTCCCGCCAGGGGGACTCCCCCTTGACGACGGCCATGCCGTCCACGCAGGCGGCCACAGGGCTGATGAGGTCCATGGCCGCCATCGGGGAGAAGACCACGGGATAGCGCCCTCCCCGGAAGGGAACGTTGTGCCGGGCGTGACGGAACATCCGGGCGAGGTCGCTCTTGATGGCCTCGAGGTCGAAATCGAGCCTCCGCCCGGCCTTGAAGCGGAAGATGTGGATCATGTTGTCAGGTTCGACCAGCTCGCCCGAGGCCAGGAGGAAGTAGCCCGTCCCGTCGGTGACGACGTCCTGGCCGGCCGAAGTCGCCACCCGGACGTAGGCCCGGTGTCTCTCGACCGTGGCCCCGCCGAGGACGCCGTCCTCGAAGGAGCGGATGTGGTCTGTGAGCTCCTCGCCCACGGACAGCATCTCCTCGAGCGGCCAGTCCACGACGGCCTCGTCGTACGTCTCGAGGTCGGTCCGCACGGGACTCGGGGCGGCGAAGGAGAGGGCCGCTTCGGGTCCGAACGCGGCCGCACGCACGGCCATCTCGACGACCTCGGTGTCACCGCTCCGCGACGAGGTGGCGAACCCCAGCCGCCCGTCCTTGATGACCCGCACGGCGGCGACGGCCGTCTCCGCCGTCTGGACCGACTTCAGCTTGTTGTTCTCGAAGCTGACCGGGGTCGTGACGACCCCCGTCTCGAAGACTTCCGCCTCGCTGCACCCCAGCCGGCGGGCCTTGTCGAGCAGGGCCTCGGCGTCGAAGGCGAAGGCGGTCTTCCCTTCCCTGGCTCTGGCGGTCAACGGGCCTTCCCCCCTATGACGACGTTCCGGATGCGGATGTGCGGGCTGCCCATGCTGGTGGCCAGAGGGCCCTGGCGACCCTTACCGCACCCGCCCGCGCCGTCGCGAATGCGCTCGTCGTTGCCGATCATGTCGATGTTCTTCAGGGTCTGGAAAACGTTCCCGGTCAGGGTGACGTTCTTCACGACCTCGGCGAGCTTCCCGTCTCGGATCATCCGCGCGTCGCCTGCGGTGAAGGTGAACATCTCCCCGGCCGTCTCCCCGCCGTAGGCCGACCGCACGTAGACCCCGAGCTTGATTCCCTTCAGCATGTCCTCGAAGGTCGCCTCACCCGGCTCAATGCCCGTCGTCCTCATCCGGCAGATGGGCGGGAAGCGGTAGTCGAGGGCCCGGGCGTTCCCGGTCACCTTCTCACCCATCTTGCCGGCCGTCTCGCGGGAGTGCAGCCGTCCCACCAGCTTCCCCTCTTTGATGAGGTAGGTCCGCTGGGTCGGGACGCCCTCGTCGTCGTACTTCAGGTAGCCTCTCACCCCGGGCCTGAGCCCGGTGTCATAGATGTTGAGGTGGGGGCCTCCGAACTCCCGGCCGAGGGTCATGACTTTCTGGAGGTTCGGGTTCTCGTAGACGTTGTCCGCCTCGGAGAGGTGGCCGAAGGCCTCGTGGACGAAGACCCCGGCCAGGATAGGGTCAACGATGACCGTGTACTCCCCGGCCTCGACGACCGGAGCCTCGATGAGGGCCGCGGCCCTGCGGCACGCGTCCTCCACGGCCTCCTCGAACCCGCGGACGACACCGAAGGTGTTCGAGGAGCCGAACCCGCGGCTGAACATCTGCGTGTCGCCGTCGCGGTGGGCGATGGCGACGACGGCCCCCCCGAGGTCCAACTTCTCCTGCTCGATGTAGGTGCCGGCCGAGTTGGCGAAGTGAAGGCGGGTGAACTTGTCGAAGTAGACGACGCGGGAGGAGACGATGGGCGGTCCGAAGTCGAGGACCTGCCGGTTGTAGCTCTCGAGGATGTCCTTCTTCACCGCCAGGGGCACCTGGCGCGGGTCCTCCTCGAGCTCGGCTGTGACCTTGTCCTGGATCACGGGGGCGTCGGCCAGCCGGCTCCTGCCGGACACCCGCTCGCCGGCGAGCCGGGCCTGCCTGACGGCCAGGGCGACATGTTCCTCCAGGCCCTCGAGGCGGTTGAAGCTCACGAACCCCCAGCCACCGTCCACCAGGGCCCGGACGCAGCCGCCGCAGTCGACGGACTCGCCCAGGCTGTCGAGCGTCGGGCCGCGGAACTCGATGCGGGTCCTCCGCGACTCCTCCACGCGGATCTCGACATAGTCGGCGGGCTGGTTTGAGACGAGGTGCTTGAGGTAGCTCTCCAATCGGGTCCCCCCTCGCAGGCGCCGCGGGCGGATGGTTCGGGGCCATGTAGGAGGCCCGCCGCCGGACCGGGGCGGCCGGCCGGAGCGGGAAGACCCGTCAGGACCGCGACGACCCGCGGCGGGCGGCCCGGGCGCAAGGCATACGCCCTCCTATTCTACGGCTGGGGCCTCCTTCCTACCCGGCGGGCCCGGGGGAAGGCGGGAGCGGCCGGCCTGTTCCTGCGGCAGGGGCGGTCCCGGCGGGTCCCGAAACCGGAGAGCGGAGTGGAGCATCATGAAGCCAAGCGGGTGGAAGGGAGGTCGGCCCCCATGTCATATTCTTCCCTCCCGTTCGCCTTCAGGCGGGCCGGGCCCGAGGACCGTGGACGCATCCTGGCCCTCTCGTCGCTGTTCCCGAACGACTGGATTCCGCATGCCCTTGACGACATGCTCGCCGAGGAGAGAGGCGGCTTCTACGTCGCGGAGCTGGGCGGGCGGCTGGTCGCCGTCTGCGCGGCGGCGGGGCGCGGGGAGACGGCCTGGCTCCAGGCCATGAGGGTCCACCCCGACTTCCAGGGCCGCGGCGTGGCCACGGCTCTCACCGCCTATATCCTCGACGAGTGCAAGAGGCTGGGCTACCGTTCGGCGAGGCTCTTCACGGCCGTCACCAACGACCCCGTCCACCGGCTCATAAGGGGAAAGCTCGGCTTCAGGGCGCGCGGCCGGTTCGTCATCGCCGACGGGATACGTGACCTCAGGCCCTTCCGACAGGCGCCCGACCTGTCGCGGGTGAGGGTAGGACGGCCGGCCGACCTCGAGGACGCCTGGGCCCTGTGCGAGCGCGCCGTCCGCGAGGGGGCCATAGACCCGCCGGGGCTGGCCGCTCCGCCCGGTGACCCCTGGCGGGTCGACGACTTCACCCGGGAGACCCTCGCGGGGCATCTCGAGGCGGGCCGCATGCTCGTCAGCGAGCGCAAGGCCCGGGCGCGGCCGGGGCAAGCTGGAGCGGAAGGGGCTACCGACACGAGGGCCGCCCGGGGCCTTGACGGGTTCGTCCTGTGGCACAGGCTGGCCGGCCGTCCTCAGGAGCCGGAGGACCAGGGTGACGGTGGAGCGTCGGCGACAGTCTTCTACCTCGAGGCCACAGGTGAGACCGTCGCCTCCCTCCTGGCGGCGGCCGTCGCCGCCATCCAAAGCGGGGGCACGGTGACCGAGATGGCACTCAGCCTGCCCCGGAGCCAGTGGGAGAAGCTGATGAGGGTCGTGCGGCCGGGGTGGCCGCCCGCGGGACCGTCGGAGGAGGTCGTCGTCTACGAGAAGAACCTTACGGCGGG
>DPMO01000221.1 GCA_003541445.1 Clostridiales bacterium
TGGGGTTTTTCAGTGACCACGTCTGCGCAGGCGGTCGTTGGTCGTTGTGGTCCGCACCGTTCGGCTGAGGACGAAGACATCCCCCTGGACGTCACGGACCACGGTCCGGTAGATGAACTCGTCGGAGATGATGTCCAACTCGTGCGAGGTCTTGACATCCTTGGGGGGCTTGGACGGCAGTTTCAGCCTGAACCGGACAGCCTCCCGTTCCGATGCTCTGGCCTGGTCCTGGTAGGCGTCCATCAGCCTCGTGACGGCCAGGGAGAGGTCGCGGTCATGGGCGAAGTTCTTGAGGACCTGGATGGCCCGGACGTTGTCGTATCTGGTCTCGAGCAGCCGTGTGATGCCGTGGGCTTCCGACAGGTCGATGGTCTCACGGCTCTTGGGGTTCTTCTTGAAGACCGAAGGCTTCATGCGTCCCGACCTCCGGGGGCGGAATTGGGGCTCACCTCCTAGTCTTCTCCCTGACGGAGCCCGGTATCAGCCCGGCCTGCCGGGGGCCTAGCCCTGGGCGGGTTCCCTCTCGGCCCCCGACGCCTCCTCGAGCCGGGCGTGGAGCTGCCGGGCCAGGCGGGACTTCTTGCGGGCGGCGGTGTTCCGATGGATGGCTCCCTTCTTCGCCGCCTTGTCGAGGACCGAACTGACGTTCGGGAAGAACTTCTCGGCCTCTGACGGGTCCCGGCGCAGGAGGTCGTTGAACTTGCGGACCATGGTCCTGCATCTGGACCTGAGGGACGAGTTGCGCCTGGCGAGCTCAGCGGCCTTCCTGGCGCGCTTGGCGGCCGACTTTATGTTGACCATACGGTGCCTCCTTCATCGCACGGCTCGCGGCCCTGTCACCGGAACAGCCCAGGCCGCAGCCTAAGGCGGTGTTGTTGCCCGTGCGATATTCTCTATTATCTCAGGACTGACCTCCCGTCAAGACCCGGCCCCTGTCCGTCCGGGCGCGGCATAACCCTCCCGGCAAGGGGAAAGATAGCTTCCGCGAGCCCCAGTGATGGGAGGTGACACCTGTGCGTGGCTCTTCCTGGCTCGGAGTGGTCGTCCGGTTCGTGGTCTCGGCCCTGGTCCTCCTGCTGCTCGGGGCGGTCCTGCCGGGGTTCTCCGTCGCCGGCTTCGTGAACGCCCTCATCGCCGCTGTGGCCATCGCGGCCATAGGCTTCATCGTGGAGGCCATCCTTGGCGAGCGCATCTCCCCGCAGAGCCGGGGTGTCGTGGGGTTCATCACGGCCGCGGTGGTCATCTACGCGGCCCAGTTCGTCGTCCCGACCATGCGGGTGACCATTCTCGGCGCCCTGCTCGCCTCACTGGTGATTGGAATCATCGATGCTATAGTTCCGACGGAACTGAGGTAAGCTAAGGAACGCCGGAGCTTGCCTGTTGAAGACCTGCGTCCTCGGTGCAGGTGTCGGCCGGCCGGATGGCGACATTCAGCGCCCTGCTCGGTGAGCAGAGCCGAGGTCGGCCGACTTGGGGCCCCGTTCTTCGGACGGGGCCTCTTGTCTTTCCGCTTTCCGCGTCCTGCCCCCCTTCCTGCCTCGTCCCGGGCGTCTCTTTCCGGAGCAGTGCCCGCCTCCCCGCGCATATACCTAAGAACGGTCGGCTTTTCCGGACCAGAGGCGGCCCGGGCGACCAGCGACGGCCGCCGGAGGGAGGCACCCACGGTGACGCGTTCACGCCGGCGCCTGGGGCGCACGGCCGCACCCGGCTGGGGCGGGGTGGCCGTCGCGACCGTCTTGTGCCTGGCCCTGGCCGCATCTGCCGGGGCGGCCATCGTCACAGAGAACAGCCTTGCCGCCCGGGTCCTCACCGTTTCCAACTGCCGGGCCGTGCTGCGGCAGGCCGTGCCTCTCATGAGTGCCGCCCCTGACGCGGGGCCGGCTGCGCCGGACGCGCGGGATGGGCGAGCCTCCCGAGGGTTCAGCGCCTGGCTCTTCGCCTCTCTCACCGGCATCTCTCTCGGTGACCCGGCGAGTTTCCTCGAGGTGAACCTGCCCCTGGCTCGCTCGTCGTACGCTCCGGCCATCCTGGCCTCCGGGCGTGAGGCGGGCGGGGCCGGGGTCCCGGCGGGCTCTGTGCCCGTCCCGCCTGAGTCCACCCCCGGGAGCGACCTCGGCGGCGGCCTTCCGCCGCGAGTGGGCGCGCCCGGGCCGGTGCCTGAGACCGGAGTCCCGGACACGGGGGAGCCCCGAAGGGAAGACACGCACCTGTATCTCTACGGGGGGAGTCGGCCGGTGATCGCCATCGTCCACACCCACGGCAGCGAGAGCTTCCTCCCTGTGGTGGCCGCCATGGCGCGCGCCGCCGACCCGGAGGCGGGCGTCTCGGACCTCGAGGCCTTCACGACCGACACCTCGGCCAACATCGTCCGGGTGGGTGAGGAGTTGGCCCGCTATCTCGCCACGACCCACGGTCTGGCGGTGGTGCAGTCGCGGCGCCTCCACGACCGGGTGGAGGACGGCTTCCGCCTGGGGGCCTACAAGCGTTCCCTCGAGACGATGACCGAGATCCTCCGGCGCTTCCCCACGGTCGAGATCCTGCTGGACCTCCACCGCGACGCGCCGGGCCGCGACAAGACGACGGTCGTCATCGAGGGCAGGTCCATGGCCGCCATCCTCGTCATCGTCGGGACGGACCGACTGCTCCCCCACCAGCATTGGGAAGACAACTACGAGTTCGCCCGCCGCCTGGTGGCGGCCATGGAGCACTCCCACCCGGGTCTCTCAAGGGGCATCCTCGTCCGAGACGAGCGCTACAACCAACACGTGATGCGGAGGACCCTTCTCGTGGAGATAGGAGGACAGGAGAACACCTTCGAGGAAGTACTCGCCTCGGTCAGGGTCTTGGGCGATGTCCTGGCCCAGATGGTTGCCGAGGGGTTCGAGTAGCCCAGCCGCGAGGTCTTTCTCCCTGTTAGCCGAGGGGATGTGCTCTCTTGACAATCCCCCCGGTAGATGGTATTTTTAGACTGGGATTAGCACTCTCCCTGTCAGAGTGCTAACGCCGGGAGTAACCAGCGGGGGAGCGGGAAGAGTGCTGGCGCCCCGTGAACTGACCGAAAGGCAAAGACGGGTCCTGCAGGCTATCGTCGAGGACTATGTGGTCACGGCCGAGCCGGTCGGGTCGCGCACCATCGCGCGCCGGTACGTCACCGACGTGAGCCCGGCGACCATCCGCAACGACATGGCCGACCTGGAAGAGATGGGCTTCCTCGACCAGCCCCACACGTCGGCCGGCCGCGTGCCGTCGGACGCCGGGTACCGGTACTACGTCGACGAGATCCTCGAGGAAAGCTCGGTTCCGGAGGAGCAGGCCCGGCTCATCGAGCGCGTCCTGGGGACGAAGATGCGGCAGGTGGAGTCTCTCGTCCAGGCCACCGTTCGCGTGCTGGCCGACACCTCGAGCCTGATCTCCATCGTCCTTGGGCCGCAGGTCGAACCGGCTTCGGTCGTGAAGGTGGACGTGGCCTACGTCGACAAGGGGCGCGCTCTGCTCGTCCTCGTGACGGACGCGGGCTTCATCGAGACGAAGCTGGTCGATGTGCCCGAGAGCCTCGATCCGGCGAAGCTGAAGGAGATGACCGATATCGTCAACGGTCTTCTCCAGGGGCAGACCTGGGAAAGCCTGACCAGGCCGGGCACCCTCCGGGACCTCAAGCGCGCCCTCCGCGGCTACGAGGCCATGCTCGACAACACGATCGAGTTCCTCCGTTCCAGTCTCGAGCCTGTCGCCTCCGAGCGCGTGTACATCAGCGGTGTGGCCAGGCTCCTCGACCTGCCGGAGTTCCGCAACGTCGAGAGAGCGAAGGCCGTCCTTGGGATCCTCGACCGAGAGCAGATCGTCTCCCGCATGCTTCTCGAGAACCTCGCGGAGGGTGTGACCGTCACCATCGGGCGGGAGAACAAGCGGAGGGAGATGGCCGACTGCAGCCTGGTGTCTGCTCCGTACCACCTCGGTCGCCACCCGGTGGGCGCCGTAGCCATCCTCGGGCCGAAGCGTATGGACTACGGCCTCCTTCTCTCTCTCGTGGAGCTGGTGGCGACGAACCTTGACGAAGCCCTTGACCGTCTGGCCTGAGCAGGAGACCCGGCTCCCGCCGACGCCGAGGGGGCCGGGCCCTGGTTTTTCGTCTTCCTGGGGGGATACGGAGCCTTGACAACCGTGAAGCAGGTCGCCGGCTCGGCTGAAGTCGACGAGGAGTTCGCCGCCCTCATCACCAACTCCAACGCCGTCCAGGCCATCGCGTCCGCCGTCGAGGGCACCCTCGGACCCAAAGGCCTCGACGCGATGCTTGTGGACCGTTACGGCGACGTGGTCATCACCAACGACGGCAT
>DPMO01000271.1 GCA_003541445.1 Clostridiales bacterium
CTGGCCGTTCGACCCGGTCACGGTCCTTCCCGGGGCGGAGGTCACGGTCGCCCTGGCCGCCGAGGGCGGCCAGGCGGTCTATGTCTCCATCGTTCAGGAGAACCTCCCGGCGGCCGTGGTCTGCCGGATCGAGCACGGGCCGGACCCCTCGATGCCGGAGGGCGTCACGGGCCGTCTCACGGTGCGTCTGGGGATGGGCAAGGGAGACATGCAGGTCCTGGTCACGCCGGAAACGGAGATACTACTGAACGCGGAGCCCGCGACCTTTTCGGAGTTGCGCGAGCGCGATATCGTCTACGCCGTGACCCAGGGCGGGGCCCCGAAGAAAGCCCTGCGTATCCTTGCCTACCGGGAGCGCGTCACCGGCCGCGTGAAGAGGGTGTCCCGGCGCTACAGTGCTGAAGGGGCCTGCTGGCTGGTCACTGTGAGCGGTCTGGACGGGGAACGCCGCAAGCTGCGGTTCGGCCCCTTCTCTGAACACATGGCCGGTCTGCACCTGGAAGGGCAATTGCTCACCTTCTGTCTGGACCGCTTCGGAGATGTGGCCTTCTTCGGGCCGCCGGGCCCCCTTCCAGGGGAGATGGTGACGGTGAAGGTGCTGGAGTCCGTCGAGTCCTCCGGTCACCGGCTCCTGAGTGTGGACTGGATGGGCGAGACCTTCACCTTCGACCTCCCTCCGGGGATTCAGGCCCCTGCTGCGGACTCCCTGGTCCGGCTCGAGGCGACCGGGCCGGTGACCATCGGTCGGCTCGAAGCTGTGCAGCGAGCCCTCTACGAGGCCGTCGTGGCGGAGGTGGACCCCGAGTCGGGGCGGCTGGGGCTCACCTTCAGGCACCTTCACTGGACGCTGGATGTGACGCGGGTGCCCCTCTATGCCGTGCACCACGTCGAAGGGAGCCCGTTCCTGCCGGGAACGGCGCCGGCCGTGGGCAGCCACCTCCCGTTGGAGGCTGTCGAGCCGGGGGACAGGGTGTGGCTGACGGCCCTGGGACGGAGCCCGGATTACATCCTCCTTCCGCTGGGGGACGGCGCTCCGCGCTGACGCCGCCTTCTTCCCGCCTTCTCGCCGAGGCGCGTTGCGGAGCCCCAGTTGCGACATGCTCCGCGCCGGCTAGCCGCTTGGCTAACTCACCAATAACAAGCGTTGCGCGTTTTCCTTACTTGGAAGGAAGGAGCACAGAATCACAGAAACACCAGCATACGTTGGGCGAAGCCCAACGCCCCAAACTCTAACTAGAAAGGAGGGAAAAGAGTGAAGAAGCTACTCATCTCCACACTGGTCGCGGTCATGGTGCTCACCTGCGCGAGCGTGAGCGTGGCGGCGGCGGACATCGAGGGGGCGGCGTTCTCGGACATCGCCGGTCACGAGGCCGAGGCCGAGCTCACCCTGCTGGGCGCCATGGGGGTCTACAGCGGTGAGTACGGGCTGGGCGGTCCGGTGAACCCCGACAGCCCGATCACCCGGGCGCAGTTCTGCAAGGTCGTCGTCGAGGCCATCGGCCGGGGGTCCCTGGCTGAGAGCCTCGCGACCGTGAAGCCTGCGTTCGCGGACGAGATTCCGGGCTGGGCCTGGGGTTACGTGAACGTGGCCGTGTTCGCCGGCATCATCAGCGGCTATCCTGACGGCACCTTCAAGCCCGACAACCCGGTCACCTACGCCGAGGCCGTGACGATGCTCGTCCGGGCCGTCTCCGGCCACCTCGATCAGGTCGGTGACCAGCCCTGGCCGTACAACTTCATCTTCTACGGCGTGGACGAGGGCTTCACCGGCGACGTCGACGTCGGCTTCGTGAACCTGCCGGCCACGCGGGGAGACATCGCCAAGATGCTCTTCGCCACGATGCAGGTTCCCAAGCTCGACAAGGACCGTGTTGAGAAACCCGATTCCGCTGTCCTCTTCGACCGCGTCGACGAGAACGGTGTCCACTACGGCCTGATGTACGAGGGTCTCTTCGCCGACTACACTGTCGGCGACGAGACGACCACCATCCACATCGAGGAGGCCGGCTGGTCGTATGACCTCACGCTGGCCGACACCGTCTACATCGTCGGTGCCGACAGCCTCGATGACCTGAGGTGGTTCCCGGTCCGCCTCATCGTCAACGATGACGGCGAGGTCATCTTCATCCAGGTCCTCGAGACGGCCCGCGTTGTCAGCGGTATCGTGGACGCCGTCGTCGACTCCGAGGATGACGAGGACGACCTGCTGGACACCATCGTCCTGGCCGACGGGACGGAGATTCCCTTCGACCCCGAAGTGGGCGTCAACGTCACCCTCAACCAGTTCGAGAATCTGGACGCGGAGTACCTCCTCGCGGGCGACGAGGTGGCCATCAACCTCAACTCTGACGGTATGGCGGTCAACTGCATCGCTCACCGCTTCCGTGATGTCGACTTCATCGTGAGCGTGACCGAGGCCGAGTACGACGAGGAAGGCAACGAGACCAGCCCGACGCAGATCGAGCTGTACGGCGCCGCCACCACCTACCCCGTGCAGGCTGACTGCCAGGTGACTGGTGATGTCACGAAGCGCGGGAAGCTGGCTGAGTGGGACGTCGCCGAGGTCGCGCTCACTCTCACCGACGCTACCGACCCGTCCACGCTGACCTTCGGTGACCCGTACCTGATCCGGGTCGAGCGCGAGACTGTGGCGGGTACGGTCACCAAGGTCACCACGACCTACCCGGGCCCCGTCACCAAGGTCACCATCGAGAAGGCGGACGGGACCACGGCGACCTACGAATACGTTGTCCTCAACGAGTCGGAGATGCCGGAGAAGGACGATGTCGTGAACTACGGCCTCGACTTCAACGGCGACCTCTTCGTCGAAATCGGCTTCGAGGGGGCGACGCCGTTCGTGCTTCTCCTGTCCTACCGGACGGAAGCCGACGACGCCTACCTCACCGTCGACCTGAAGGGAACCGAAACCACCTATCCGCTCGCCTCGGACTACAGTGGGCCGGCACTTGATGACAACGACCTGTACAACGGGGTCACCTTCGCCGAGCTCACCACCGGCGGCGCGAACAGTCCTGTGAGCCGGCTCGAGCTCTACACGCTAGAAGGGGCCACCTGGTACGACGTCCTGGCTGTGGACGCCTCCGGCAAGGGTATGACGGTCCAGAACCTGGGCAACGGCAACATCGAGTACATAACCGACGCCCTCGTCTACAGCTACGACGCCGATTCCGGCCGGTGCGAGTACGTACCGCTGGCGGACGTCTCCGCGGACTGGGACCTCCGCAGGCTCGGCAGCACGCCTCTGTTCGTGCACCTCGATGTGGAGGCCGGCTTCACCTTCCACATCCAGACCGGGACCGACCTCTACCACGACGTCGACGACTTCGCCGGGACCTACGCTGTCATCACCGTGCGCTTCACCAACCCGGATTCCATCCACGACAACACCCTCGTCCGCTACAAGGCCGTGCTGACCAGTCAGGGCGAGCCCGTGGCCAACGAGTCTATCCAGTACTGGGACGACGGCGCCTGGGCCTGGCTCAGTATGAGCACCGACAGTGATGGTGTGGCCTGGTTCGGACCCAGTGGAGGCTTCACGGTGGGCAGTGTGCCTGAGCTCAAGACCACCGGCAGGAGCTCGTACTTCCGCGCCAGCCTGGCCGATGATGAGTACGAGCTGGACCTCTACGTGGTCGATGTGACAAACGCCCAGCAGTATCTGCTGGTCGGCGATTCGGTGACCTTCACGGTTCCCTCGCCGTGACGGCTCACCGCGTCTGAAGGGCTGAACGGCGAACCCGGGATGGTTCGCGGTAGGGTTGAGGGGGCGCCGCCCGCGGCGCCCCCTCACCAGCACCTCAGAACGCCTCTCTGCTGAAGGTGCGGGGAGAGAGGTGCAGGAACCGGCAATTGAGAGCGGGCACCAACCTACCGGCCCGCCTCTTCTTCCGTCCAACCGGGCTCCAGCCTGGGGTCCTGCCACCACTCGTCACAGAGGCCAGGCAGATTGCCGGGCGGCGTCTCTACCCAGTCCACCTGTTCGGCGGCGGAACGCGATATCACGGCCCTGAGTCCCGTCTCGAGCTCCATCTGGTCCGCCTCGGCCAGGAACGGGAAGTCTATCACCACGGCCACCGAGGAAACGCTCCGGAAGCGGAAGACTTTCGCGAAGAACCTGAGCAGTCTCTCCTGGCACCTCTCCACCGCCTGATCGTGCACGAGTGCGTAGCGGATTCTGACCGTGAACCGACCCGACTCGTCGAGCTCCGCCACGTACACCCCCGGCTCGACGGTCCCCTGCGGGGGCCGCCCGAAGAGGCTGTAGGCCAGCTCCTGCGGGGTCCGGGGGCCGGATGTGAGATCCATTATCCACCCCCAGGCCACCCAGGCGAGCAACAGAATGGCCACGGCCGCAGGGCCGAAGATGCGCCTTCTCGACAAACCGCATACCTCCCGAAGACAGTCGCTGTCTGGGGCGGTTCCTGCCGGGGCATTCCGCCATTTGACGTAGAGAGATTTACGCGTCGTGGGTCCGCTATCCTACCGCAGGGTTCCGAGCAGGAGCCGACCGCCCTCCGACAGGGCACGCGCGGTGGCCTCAGGACCTCGAGCCCGGCGTGAGGGGCTGCTCGGTCAGGCCGGGGGACGCCCAGGGAGTCGCGCGGGCCGTCCGGAGACTGGCGACGGAGCCCGGCCTTGCCGGGACCGTTCGCCGGGCCGGGTGGGAAAGGATTGGGAGCTACCCTATCGAAACGATGGTAGACGGGATGGAGATGGCCTATAGCCTGGCGCTCCGCCGGACAAGAGCGGCACAGTTCAGGCGAGCGGCGCCGAGGGAAGGGGCTCCTTTGACCGATGCCCCGTGGGGAACAGCGACCGGCACCAGAGGTCCCTCCCAAGCAGACCGGGCGCCGCGTGCGGAGTCCGCGCACACGGAACTACGGCCCGTGGCCCCTCGCGCTGGCCCTCGGAGACCTGGTCCTCGTTCATGCGGGCTACCTGGGGGCGTTCCTTATCCGCTTCGGCCGGACCCTGCCCGAGGCGAACTTCCAGGCCTACCTCGAGTCGGCTCCGGGCCTGACCGTGCTCGCTCTCGTCCTGTTCCTCTCCTACGGGCTCTACGACCTGCGCCCGCAGAGCTGGCGTACGGCCGCGGCTGGCGTGGCGGCGTCGTCGACCCTGCTCCTGTTCCTTGGCATGGCCCTCAGCTTCGTCGCCCGGACCTTCGCCCTGCCGCGGAGCGTGTTCCTCCTGGCCTGGGTCCTCCACGTCCTCACCCTCCTCCTCTGGCGCAATGTGGTACGCCAGGTGGTTCGCAGAGTCTGGGGTCCCGAGAGGGTCGTCGTCGCCGGGCCTGCTGGCGAGGTCGAGGGGTTCGCCCGGCGCCTGGCCTCCGGAAAGCAGGTGGGGTGGGAGGTCGTGGCGGCACTGGTGGGCCGACCGCCGCGGGCGGCGGAGGAGTGGCTGTCGGAACTCGCGGCGGCGGAGGCGGCGGGAGCGCCCGCGCGGGAGAAGAACCCCCTGCAGAACTCCCCGCCGGACCGGGACGGCCCCTTCCCACTGTGCGCCGTGTCTGGGTCTGCTGAGGAGCCGAGTGACATACCCGTGGTTCCTCTCGCTTCTCTGGCGGGGCTCCTCGAGGGCGAGGAGATTCCGCCTCCCGACGTCATCATCCTCACACCCTCGACCAGCGTCGAGGACAAGGCCAGGGTCGTGGCGCTGTCTTCCCGGTTCGGGGTGCGGGTGCTCGTCGTGCCGGGCTACCGGGATCTCCTGGTGCTCGACTCGAAGATGGCCCAGGTCGACGACATCCTGGCCTTCGAGGTCGGCCCGACGGGTGTGCCGGGGCATCTGGCCTGGGCGAAGCGCCTGATGGACATATCCTTCGCCCTGCTCGGCCTCATCCTGACGCTTCCGTGGTACCCCTTCATCGCCCTGGCGGTGAAGCTCTCCTCGCCCGGCCCGGTCTTCTACTCTCAGACCCGCGTGGGGCTCGGCGGCAGGCCCTACACTCTCTGGAAGTTCCGGACAATGAGGGTCGACGCCGAGGCTGAGACCGGCCCGACCCTCTCCGGGCCTGACGACCCGCGCGTCACCCCGGTGGGGCGGCTCCTCCGCCGCTTCCGCCTCGACGAGCTCCCGCAGCTCTTCAACGTCCTCATGGGTTCGATGTCCCTCGTGGGGCCGAGACCCGAGAGGCCGGAGTTCGTGAGGGAGTACTCCAGGACCATCCCGTACTAAGACCACTGCCGCCTTCTCAAACCCGGCCTCACGGGACTTGCCCAGCTCCACGCCAGGTACGACACGGCGGTGGAGGAAAAGCTGCGCTACGACCTCCTGTACGCGAAGAGGTACTCCCTGCTCTTGGACTTGCGAATCATCCTGCTCACAGTCCAGGCCCAGTGGAAGGACTCCTAGGTGGCTCAGGCCCCGGCGGACACCGGCCGCCCGGTCGTGCGTTCGCCGCACCTGGTGAAGCCGCTGGGCGTGCGCGGCACCGGCCGGTCACCCGGTACGAAGCCCTACGGATAATAGACCACTTAGCGCCAGGTGACCGGCGCTCCACAGGCGAAGCACCTGGCACACTGACGGCGGAATGACCATGGCCCTGGCCCTTTCGATGACGGCGGTCTTCTGCCTCACCCTCCTGGCCGGCGGGGGCGCGGACCTCCGGCTGGCCACGGCGTTCCTCGCGGCGGGCCTGGCCGTGTGCGCGTGGGACCGCCATCTCCCGGGCCGCCTCGCGGCAAGCCAGCCGGAGGTCCGGCGCCTAGCCGTCTGGCTTGGCCTCTATGTCTGCGCGGGGCTGGTCAGCATCGTGTGGTCCGTCTACCCCCAGGGGACAGTCCTTCATTCCATCAACCTCCTGCTCTTCCTCACCCTGTTCTGCATCACTGCCTTCAGCCTGGACCGCGAAGGGGCCAGGCGCCTCTGGGGCGCCGTGCTGCTGGCGGGGTCGCTGGCCTGCGCCTACGGGTTGACGGACTACCTCGTCAGCCCCGGCGGACATTTCCCGCACTTCCGGCTCAGCGGCACCTTCACGTACCCTAACGCGTTCGCCGCGTTCGCCGGTTGCATTCTGTGCCTTCTGGTGGCGTGGGCCGGGAGGCTCCCCTGGGCTCACCGCCCCTTCCGCTCCTGGCTTCACGCGGCCCTCGGGGGACTGGCCGTTGCCGCTCTCCTGGGGACGAACTCACGCGGGGTCCTGCTCGTCCTGCCGCTGGCCCTAGTGGTGGTGTGGTGGGGCCCCTCCGTGCAGAGGCGCCGCCTTAGACTCAAGAGGTTGATGACGGCCGGTCTGGTCGGTCTGGTCCTCCTCTCGGCGGTTGTGCTTCTCAAACCCGCTGTCACCGGAGAGCCGCTGACGCTGCGCGCTTTCCTCGCGGTGTGGGGACACCGCCTCCGCGTGACCGAACCGGGAACTCCGAGCGCCGGCCCCGCTGAGGGGGACACCCCCCAGGGGTCCGGGGAAGCCCCTCCGCCCGGGGCGGAGGCCGGGGCGCCGCCGTCAGGCCTTCTCCGCCTCATCTCGGCGCTCGGCTCCGGCCCCGGCGGCCGCCTGACCTTCTGGATGGCCGCCGTCGATGTCATCGGAGACCACCCCCTGTCCGGCACCGGTGCCGGCACGTTTCCAAAGGTGCATCTCTCCTACCAGGTCCATCCGCGGTACTACGCCTCGGAGGTCCACTCCCACTACCTCCAAGTCTGGGCCGAGACCGGGGTGGTGGGCCTTCTCGCGTGGCTCGGGGTCATGGTGGCGGGCCTGATTGTCCTGCGCTCCGCGCAAAGGCACGTGGGGAGCGAGGCGGAGGAAGACTCGGACTCGGACCTACTGCGGGGTCTAGGGGGCGGCTTTGTCCTGCTTGTCCTCCATTCGGCCGTGGACCTCGATCTGAGCGTGCCGGCCGTTCAGGCTGTGCTCTGGCTGATGCTCGGGACGTTCTGCCTTTTCGCCGCTCACTCGCTTCGCACACGAGGCGGAGCTCGGCAAGTCGAGAAGCGGGCTTTGGGCCGGAAGGACGCCGGCCGCCCGGGCGCACCCGCACTGAGCCTGGCCGTGCGGGCCGGCCTTGTCGGCCTGGCGGTCCTGGTGTCCCTGCCCGCCGTTTCCATGGCGGCGGTCCACAGCGGCTACCGGTTGGCATCCGGGGGCCGGTGGGAGGAAGGACTGGACCGGCTGCTCCTCGCCGCACGGGTAAATCCCCTCGACCCGACCCCACACTACCTGCTGGCCACCTACCTGAACCAGATGGCGGGTCTCTCCGGCGGCGATGGGGCCAGCCTCAGGGACACGGCCCTGGGCGAGCTGGAGGCCGCCATCCGGCTTGACCCCTGGAACCCCAACCTCTGGTACGTCAAGGCCCAGGTTCTCGCACAGTCCGGTGACCGCGAGGCCGCTATTGTCTCTCTCCGCCGCGCCGTGGCCATCGCCCCGTACATGCCGGAGTACCGCTACCGCCTGGCGAGGATGTACGCCGATGAGGGACGCTACCGTGATGCCCTGACCGAGATTGCAGAGCTCCTCCGCTGGTGGCACGTTTTCATCCTGAACAGCGAGGCTCGAAAGGCCGTCGGGCACCTCGAGGACGACATCTACGTCCTGGCTGGGGAGTCCGCCTTGCACCTGGGTGACCTCGAGACCGCTAAGACGTACGCCGGAAGGGCGTTGTCCTTCAACCCTGAGAACGCGGACGCCCTGGGGCTTCTCGACGCCCTGGAGGAGGCCCCGTCCGGCGGGCAACTTCCAAGGCGTCGACCACGCGCTTGATGTCGGCAGCTCTGTTCAACGAGGACACGAGAATGCCGTTCTCGGTCGCCGCGATAATCAGGTCGCTTGCTGCCAGGACACCGACGGTCCGCCCCTGGGAGTACACGACGCAGTTCCGGCACTCGACCAGAACAGCTCCCTCACCGACGACAACGTTCCCGTCCGGGTCGGCCTCGAGGTGCCTCGCCAGCGCCGCCCACGACCCGACGTCGTCCCACGGGAAATCGACGGGGAGGACTCTCAGGTTCCGCGAGCGCTCCATGACGCCGTAGTCGAGGGAAAGGGGCTCAAGGACCTGGAACGTCTCCCGGAGTCGTTCGGGGTAGTCTTCGGTCTCCAGGTACCGGGAGAGGGCCCTGAGCGCGCGTGCCATCACGGGCTGGTGGGTCTCGAGTTCCGACAGGAGGACATCGTTGCGCCACACGAACATGCCGCTGTTCCAGAGGTGGGTGCCGGAGGCCGAGAGCACCCGGGCCTCATCCAAGTGCGGCTTCTCCACGAAGCGGACCACGTGGTGGAAGCCCTTCTCGGCCTCAGGGCCCACCTCGATGTAGCCGTAGCCGGTTTCCGGCCGAGTGGGCCTCACACCGAAGGTGATGAGCCCGTCGAAGGTCCGGCAGTGATCGAGAGCGCGCTCAAGGGCCGCCCTGAAGGCCAGCAGGTCCCCTATCCAGTGGTCGGCGGGCAGGACGGCGACCGGCACGTCGCCGAACCGGCGCCGGATGTGGAGAGCCGCCAGGGCCACAGCCGGGGCGGTGTTGCGGGGGAGCGGCTCGGTGACTATGTTCTCGGCCAGCAGCCCCGGGAGATGGCTGAGGGTCGTGGCCGCATGGTTCTCACTGGTGGCGACCAGGACGCGGTCCTGAGGGATGAGGCCCTTCAAGCGCTCCACGGTCTTCTGCAGGAGGCTCTGCTTGCCGAAGAGCTTCAGGAACTGTTTGGGCAGGTCCGGAGTTGACGCGGGCCAGAAGCGGCGCCCCTCACCTCCGGCCATAATCACGGCGACAGGGCCTTGAGTGGTCTTGCCTCTCACTGACACCGCCTCAACGCGGCCATGCGGATGGCCTGGTATCTCTCATCGGCCGTCCCTTCCCGTCCTCCGGGGGGCTGTGCTGGAGCGAGCCGGCCGCCTCGGGGGTCCGGGACGAGGGAACGGAGGGTTTTGACCTTCTGTTGCAGTATAGGAGTCAGCTGCCCGGGGGTTCCTGCTTTCCTTACCCGCGGGCCTCGGTTCCCGGCACCTGCGTCCGCAACGGACTCCGGCTCACCTGCTGTCCCGGTGGGCCGCACCAGACCGGTCTGCGGCATCGCACAGGGCAGAGGAGGCGGCACCGTGATCCGACCCGGTCGTCGTGTAGTGGTCACCGGTGCCTGCGGCTTCATCGGATCTCATATCGCGGAGCGCTTCAGCGCCGAAGGCTTCCGGGTGATGACGCTGGACATCGAGTCCGGGACGGAATCCGGGCTCTCCCCCGGCAGGCCGGTACAGGACGTGGAGAGACGCCTTGTCGCGGACGTGACCTCACCCGAGGCCGCCGGCGAGGTCGTGCGGTTCAGACCGGACCTTGTCATCCACGCCGCCGCCCAGACCAGAGCCGGCCGGAGCATCACCGACCCCGTGGCCGACGCCCACACCAACATCCTCGGAACGCTCCGGATGCTCGAGGCGGCCCGCTCCGCCAGTGCCCCACCCTTCATCTTCATCTCGTCAGCGGCCATCTACGGGGACCCGGTGGCGCTCCCACTGACGGAAGACGCGCCCCACCGCCCGCTCACCCCATACGGTGTGAGCAAGCTTGCCGCCACCCACTACGTGTCTCACTATCGTCGGGCAGGCCTCCTGCCGGCCGTGTCCCTCATCCCGGCCAATGTTTACGGTCCCGGACAGCAGGCCGGGGAGGACGGGGCCGTGGTCCCCGCCTTCATGCGGGAGGCGCTCCGCGGGGAGCCAATGACCATCGAGGGAGACGGTTCGCAGACCCGGGACTTCGTCTACGTG
>DPMO01000269.1:0-5259 GCA_003541445.1 Clostridiales bacterium
GTCGACCGACTATCCGGCTACCGCCCCCCCTCTTCCGCCCGCTCCCACCCCCTCGCCCCGGACCGGGACGCCGCGCGCCAGCGGCACCCGCAGGGGGGTCCCGCAGACGCGGCAGTCCCGCCGGGTGAAGGCGTTGTGCTCCTTGCACCGCGGGCACTCCCTCTCCAGGCGGTCGGTCACCCACGGGGCCACCCCCTCGGGCATGAACCTCAGCACGAGGATGATGAGGACCGCGTAACCGAGCATGCGGAACTCGGGGGCCACCCGCAGGACCTCGACCGCAGGGAACAGGATGAACACACCGACGACCGCCCCGTGGACGGTGGCTATCCCTCCGAAGATGGTCCAGATGATGACCTGGAAGGAGGTCAGCATGCTGAGGGTGGACGGACCGGCGATACGCATGAAGTGCGCGTAGAGGCCGCCGGCGAGCCCGGCGAAGAGCCCGCTCAGGCAGAAGGCCAGGATCTTGTACATCGGGGTGTTTATGCCCGAGGCCCTGGCGGCGACCTCGTCCTCCCGGATGGCGTGGAAGATGATGCCCAGCTTGGAGTCTGTCACCTTCCAGATGAGCAGGATGAAGACCACGGCGCAGGTGGCGACGACGTAGTACTCGTGCAGGCGCGTCGGGGCGAGCCGGTCGAGCCCCGGCACCCCGAGCTCGCCGCCGGTGAACTCCGTGAACATCAGGATGAGGCCCATCAGGATGACGGGAAAGGCCAGGGTCGCCAGGCTGAGGTACGGGCCCTTCAGCCTGAGGCACGGGATGCCTACGGCCAGCCCCGTGAGGACGGCGGCCACCGCTCCCAGGGGGATGGTCACCAGCGGAGGCCAGCCCAGGTGGAGGTTCAGGAGCCCCGAGGTGTAGGCGGCCACACCGAAGAAGAGGGCGTGCCCCAGGTTGAGCTGGCCGACGAACCCGGAAAGGAGGTCCCAGCTCGCCGCGAAGATGGCAAAGATGCAGGCCAGCGAGACCACCCGGAGGAGGTACGGGTGGCTCGAGGCGAGCGGCAGGAGGAAGAGCGTCACCGCCCCGAAGAAAAGGATGGAGCGGCCCGGCAGGACCAGTATCTCCCCCTTGAACTCCCGCCACAGACGCAGGAGGTGGTAGCGGACCATCATCTCTCCTCCTCGAAGGCCACGCCGTAAAGACCCTCAGGGCGGATGAGCAGGACCAGGATCATCACGCCCAGGGAGAAGGCCCCCTTGAAGAACGAGCCCTGCGGAACGAGGAAGACGACGAGGCTCTCGCTCAGGGCGATGATGACGGCCCCGAGGAGGCTGCCCTTCAGGCTCCCGAGACCGCCGAGGACGGCGATGGCCAGGACGATGGTGAGGGGGGGAAGCCAGATTCGCGGCTCGAGGATGTAGAGGGGGGCCACGACGGCCCCGGCCACTCCGGCCAGGGCCGCGGCGATGGCGACGGTGACGGTGGCCGTCCGGCTGTCGCACATGCCCATGACGTTGGCGATCTCCCGGTCCTGGGCCGTGGCCCGGATGGCCAGGCCCAGCTTCGTCCTCATCAGGAGCAGCCAGACGGCGACGAGGGTGACGGCGACGACGCCCAGGGTCAGGAGGTACTGGTTCGTCACGCGGACCCCCAGGATGGTCGAGTAGCCGCTGAGGGCGCTCGGCACGCTCCGGAAGTAGCCCCCGAAAAGGATGAGCATGACCTCCTGGAGGACAAGGGCGAGAGCGATGGTCAGGATGAGGACCGTCGTCTCGCGCTCCCGCATCGGGTCGATGAGGGCCTTGTAGGAGACGACGGCCACGACGACGACGATGAGGATGGACAGAAGGACCGACGGCAGCCACGGCAGGCCCATACGGGTGATGAAGAAGAAGATGGAGTAGCCGGCCAGCATGTAGAAGGCCGTGTGGGCCAGGTTGATGAGGCGGGCCACCCCGAACATCAGGGAGAAGCCCACGGCCAGCATGGCGTAGACGCCTGTGTTTATCAGCGTGTTGACCAGGATGTCTCCAACCACGGCTCTTTCCTCCAACTCCCCGACCGGCGCAGGCCGGCGGGACGCCCCACCGGCCGAGTGCCCGCCGGCCCCACCGCACCGGGCGCCGCCGGGCTAGGCACCGGCGCTCGCGGCCAGCCCCAGGTACGACCGTCTGACCTTCTCGTCCTTCAGAAGCTCCTCGCCGGTCCCCTCGGCCACGACCCGGCTGTGGGAGAGGATGTAGTTCCGCGTCGAGAGGGAGAAGGCAAGACGCACGTCCTGCTCGACCAGTAGGACGGTGATGCCGGTCTCGGCGATCTCCTTGATCTTGGCGAAGAGCTCCCGGCATACCCGCGGGGCCAGCCCCGTAGACGGCTCATCGATGCAGAGAAGCCTCGGCTGGGTCATGAGAGCCCGGCCGATGGCCAGCATCTGCTGTTCCCCGCCGGAGAGGGTGCCTGAGACCTGGCCGCTCCGGCTCTTCAGAACGGGAAAGAGCGCGTAGACCATCTCGAGCGTCTCGGCGACCTTTCGGCGGTCGCGGACGAGGTAGGCCCCTGCGCGCAGGTTGTCCAGCACGCTGAGCTCCCTGAACGGCCGCCGCCGCTCCGGGCAGAGGACGAGGCCCCGGGCGGCGATCTCGTGCGGAGGCAGGCGGTCTATCCTCTCACCATCGAAGAGAATCTCCCCCTCGACGGTGATGTTCCCGGCCCTGGTCCCCCGTCTCAGCTCCCTTTCCCAGCGCACGAGACCGGCGATGGTCCTGAGGAGGGTCGTCTTGCCCGCCCCGTTCGGCCCCACCAGGGCGAGGAGCTCGCCCTCGGCCACCTCGAGGCTCACATCGTTGAGGAGCATGGCCGTGTCGTAGCAGACGGTGACATTCCTGACCTCGAGAAGCACTAGGCCCGAGCCTCCTCTTCCCGGCCGAGGTAGGCCTCCACGACCTCCGGGTGGTTGACGATCTCTTCCGGGGTCCCCGAGGCGATGAGGCGGCCGAAGTGCATGACCAAGACCCGGTCCACGATGCGGAGGAGGTAGGACAGCTTGTGGTCGATGATGATCATGGCCATGCCCTCGCTGTGCAGGCGCCCGAAGCGGCCGCCTTTGTAGAGCCGGCGGATGGACTTGGCCAGGAGGTCCGACTCCGTCGGATTCAGCCCTCCGAACGGCTCGTCGAGGATGAGAAGCTCCGGCTCGCTGGCGATGGCCCGGGCGATTTCCAGGCGCTTCAGCTCCCCGTGCGAGAGCTGGTAGGCCGGTTCGAGGGCCAGGTCCGAGATGCCGGCGAACTCCAGGGCGTCCCTCGCCTTGACCTCGATGCGCTTGACCCACTCCCCACGGCGCCGCGCGCGGGGGGCGAGGCACGGGACCATGACGTTGGCGATGATGGGAAGACGCCTGAAGGGCCGGGTGTTCTGGAAGGTGCCGGCGACCCCGAGGTTGACGATCTCCCACGGAGGCAGGCCCCGGAGCTCCCGGCCCTTGAAGCGGATGGACCCGGCGTCGGGACGCAGGATGCCCATGATGAGCTTCACCAGCGTGCTCTTGCCCGCACCGTTCGGCCCGATGAGCCCGACCATCTCGTGCGGGGCCACGGAGAAGTCGACATCATCGACGGCCACCAGGCCGCCGAAACGCTTGGTGAGCCCCCTCACTTCGAGCAGGGCGGGCGGGCCGTGAGCCTCCCGGGCGGGGCCGTGGGCGTCGCTCCGGGCCATCATCCGATGTCCTCCAGTTCCTCGCGCAGCTCGCGCCGTGAGACCTTCCCGACGTCGGTGTGCGGGAGCTCACCGCGGAACTCGACGATTTTGGGGACCTTGTAGTGGGCGAGCCCCTCGCGGCAGTACGCGATGACCTCCTCGGCCGACATCTTGCCGCGGGCCTCCTTCTCGAGGACGACGATGGCCTTGATGATGTGGCCCGACTTGGGGTCGGGGACGCCGATGACCCCGGCGGCCTTTATCATCGGATGCTGGTAGAGGTAGTCCTCTATCTCCCGGGCGAAGACGGAGTAGCCCTTGTACTTGATGAGGTCCTTCTTCCGGTCGTAGAAGAAGAAGTAGCCCTCCTCGTCCATGCGGACGAGGTCTCCGGTCTTGAACCAGACATCGCCGTCGATGTCGACCATCGCCTGGGCCGTCTCCTCGGGCTTCCCCCAGTAGCCCTTCATGATGTTGGGGCCGCGCAGGACGAGCTCCCCGACCTCACCCACCGGGAGGAACTCGTTCGTGTCGGGGTCCACGATGGCCGCGTCGACATTCAGGACGGGGATGCCGAAGGAACCGACCTTGATGCGGCCCAAGGGGTTGGCGTGGGAGACGGCCGTGGTCTCGGTGAGGCCGTACCCCTCCAGGATGCGGGTCCCGGTCCGCTGCTCCCAGGCCTCGACGGTCGTCTCGTGGAGGGTGTCGGCCCCTGAGATGATGAGCTTGAGGCGCTTCCAACTGGCCCGCCCCGTGCGCGGGTGCTCCTTCAGGTACTCGTAGAAGGTGGGCAC
Source organism: Clostridiales bacterium (assembly GCA_003541445.1). Taxonomy (GTDB): domain Bacteria; phylum Bacillota; class Sulfobacillia; order UBA995; family UBA9673; genus UBA9673. Next base: position 4,447 of record DPMO01000269.1, read on the forward strand.
GCCGAAGAGCATCGTGGCCTGGTGGAGGTCGACGGCGTCGATGATGTCGTCCAGGTCCACCGTGGTGAAGAGGACGAGGGTGCCTCCGAGGAAGAGGCCGTTTATCATGGCCACGATCTGCCCGTAGATGTGGTAGAAGGGCAGGAAGGCGATGATGACCTCCTTACCCTCCTCGACCACCGGCCAGAAGGCCATGGTGTGGTAGTGGGTGGCGAGGAGGTTGGCGTGGGTGAGCATGGCCCCCTTCGGAGGCCCGGTAGTGCCGCCGGTGTAGGGCAGGACGGCCAGGTCCTCGTGGGGGTCTATCCCGACCTCGGGCGGCGGCGCGGCGCGCCTCGACAGGAGGTCCTGGAAGCGATGGACGCCCCCGCCCGGGGTTATCTCGACGTCGGGAATCTCCAGGTCGCGGGCGGCCTTGGCCAGGAGGCTCCGGCCGAGGGCCCTCTTGACCCACGGGAGGTACTCGCCGATGCCGGTGACGATGACGGCGTCGAGGTCCAGCCCCGTCCCGACGACGTTGTCGTAGAGGATGTCCTGGCAGATGACCACCCTGGCCCCGCTGTCGGAGAGCTGGTGCCTGACCTCCACGCTGGTGTAGACGGGGCTGATGGGCGTCACGACAGCTCCGAGCTGGAGGACGGCCATGTAGGAGATGATGAACTGCGGCGTGTTGAGGAGGTAGAGGGCGACCCGGTCCCCCTTCTCGACCCCCAGAGAGGCGAGTCCCCCCGCCAGCCGCAGGACCTGGTCGTAGAGGTCGCGGTACTTCAGCCGCGTCCCGTAGAAGTTGACGGCCACGCGGCCGGCATGGCG
>DPMO01000269.1:5454-11535 GCA_003541445.1 Clostridiales bacterium
CTGCGGGTAGAAGCGGGTCCAGGGTCGGGACAGATAGTACTCCCTGGGTTCCATAAGCGACTTCCTTCCCAATTTCCGAACATCAGGTGCGAAATGGGTGTGTAGTTTGAATCGTCAGAGTCTTGACGAACTTCTTCGCGCCCCATGCGACCTTTCCTCCTCCCCAGGTCATATCAGTCGAGTCAGAGTGGGCCTGCAGGCAGTGCCTGGGAAAGGATTCCGCCTGGAAGACGTTGAACGCGAACGGTGGTGAACCCTGTGGAGTTCGAGGTCAGGACAAGGGCCAGACGCCAGTTCGTCGACATCACCCCGCAGGTTATCGAGAAGGTGCAGGCCTCCGGCGTGCGCTCAGGACTCTGCGTCGTCTACGTGCGCCACACGACCGCCGGGGTCACCGTCAACGAGAACGCGGACCCCACCGTCGCCTCCGACATCCTCCGGCGCCTGGAGGCCCTCGCCCCGGATGACGCGGGATACGCCCACCTCGAGGGCAACTCGCCGGCGCACATCATGGCCACCCTTGTCGGCTCCTCGGCCACGATACCGGTGGTGGACGGCAGGCTGGCCCTCGGACGGTGGCAGGGCGTGTTCCTCACCGAGTTCGACGGGCCCCGCACGAGGAAGGTGTCTGTCACGGTGGTCGGCACCTGAAGAGTGCGTCGCGGCCCTCCTGGGGAGAGGGGAGGAGTGAACATGACCGACGAGAACGCAGCCGGCCCCCACGCGACCGGCCCCGGCGGCCGGGCCGCCCGCCCGGACCCGGACGACCGGTCCGGCCTCATCGACAGGCTCGCCGACCTCATGGAGGAGCACGGCCCCGCGGTGGTCCTCACCGGGGCCGGCATCTCCACCGAGAGCGGCATACCTGACTTCCGCAGCCCGGGAACAGGCCTTTGGAACTACATCGACCCCATGGAGGACCTGTCGGCCGAGACCCTGCGGACGCGACCGGCCCACTTCTGGCGCTGCTTCGGGGCCCTCCGGGGCTCCGGACTCAAGGCTGAGCCGAACCGGGGCCACCTCGCCCTGGCGCGCCTGGAGAAGTCGGGCCACGTGAGGCTCGTCATAACCCAGAACATAGACGGGCTCCATCACAAGGCGGGGTCGCGTCGCGTCCTCGAGATACACGGCCACCTCCGGACGGCGCGGTGCCAGTCCTGCGGTCAGAGGCGGCCCCTCGTCGAGGCCCTGGAGCAGCTTTCGTCAAGGGAGATACCCGAGTGCGGCTGCGGGGGGCACCTCCGGCCCGACGTCGTCCTCTTCGGGGACCCGATGCCCCCGGTCTTCGAGGAGGCCTGGAGGAAGGCGGCCGCCTCGAGGCTCCTCCTCGTCGTCGGGTCGAGCCTCACCGTCTGGCCGGCGGCCTCACTGGCCGAGCTCACCCCGCACCTGGCCGTCATAAACCGCGACCCGACCCCGGCCGACGTGCACGCCGACGTCGTCATCAGGGGTTCCGCGGGGGAGGTCCTCTCGGCCCTGGCGGAGCGGCTCGGGGCCTAGCGCTCCCGCCCCGAGGCCGTCCTTGTCGTGAGGGCATAGGGTAGGAAGATAGGAAGATTAGGTAGGGCGGGTAGAAGAGGCTGTAGGAGAGACCCTGGACCGCCACCCTTCCTGGGTGGACCGGAGGCTGCGGCCGTGGGGAGGTGAGCCCGTGAGATACTGGTGGGCTCCTTTCGTCGCGGTGGTGCTGGTGGCCGTCATCCTCGGGGTCTGGGGACCATCGGGCCTGCCCGACACCGGCTATCTCCTCACGGTCGTGGCGGCCATCGCCCTGGCCGGTCTGGGCTTCGCCCTCTACGGGTGGTTCGCGGCCAAAGAACTTCCGGAACTCATCGAGCGCGTGGTCGAGGAGCGTCTCGCCCGCATCGAGAAGGAGCTCCGTGGCCTGACCTACCGCCAACAGGAGGCCATGCAGAAGATTGTCGCCTCGTACGCGGTAGACGACACGGACCGGAAAATCGCCCTCCTGAAGCAGGCCGTGGACATCCAGCCCGACGCCTACAACGCCTACGTGGCCTTGGGCTACGCCTTCTGGGAGAAGGGCGACCTCCTGCAGGCCCAGGAGTGTTTCATGAAGGACCTGGAGTCTCATCCAGACAACCACCAGGCCGCCTCCGACCTGGCCGCCCTCTACTGCGAGCAGGAGGAGTGGGTGTCTGCACTTCACTGGTTGAAGCGGGCCCTACGAATGAACCCCTCGTGCTGGAGGGACTTTGAATCCGACACCCGGTTCGACAAGCTCAGGCAGGACGCCCCCGAGCCCCACTCGGACACATACAGGCGCCTCATCGAGGACGCCCGACGCCGCGAGGCGACGCCGGGGCCCAAGGCATGAGTCCGGCGGCGGCACCTGGCGGAGGGCCCAGACTGGACTACGTCAGGACCTTCACCCTCGGTCTGGGCTTCATGGTCATAAGCCTCACCTGGTCGATCTACAACGCCTTCGTCCCGGTCTTCTACGAGCGCTTCATCCAGAGCGGCACCATTGTCGGCCTCCTGATGACCACCGACAACATCATCGGCGTCACGCTCCAGCCCTGGGTCGCCTACAAGAGCGACCGCACCTGGACCCGATTAGGGCGGCGGATGCCCTACATCCTCGTCGCCGCGCCCGCGGCGGCCGTCTTCTTCATCCTCGTCCCTCACCACACCAGCCTTTGGATGCTCCTCTTCACCGCTTTGGGGATGAACTTGGCCATGGGGTTCTTCCGCGTACCGGCGGTGGCCCTGATGCCCGACATCACGCCACGGCCTCTCCGCAGTCAGGCCAGCGGAATCATCAACTTCATGGGCGGCCTGGGGGCCCTGGTCGCCTTCTTCATCGCCGCACCGCTCCACCGCATGGCCCCGCACCTCCCTTTCCTCGTGACGGGGCTGCTCGTCTTCCCGGTCGTCGCCGCGCTCTACTGGCGGATAAAGGAGCCGCGCCACCTCGGCGTCCACCAGCCCCGGAAGACGTCGTTCTTGAACGCGGTGCGCTCCGTCTGCCACCCGTCCCGGCGCCAGGTTCTGCGTCTCTTGCTGGCCGTGTTCGCCTGGTTCGTCGCGTTCACAGGGGTCGAGGCGTTCTTCACGCTCCACGCCATCGATGTCCTGGGCACTGACGCGGCCGCAGGCGCCTTCACGCTCGGGTTCTTGGCCCTCTCGTTCCTGCTTTTCGCCGTGCCAGCGGGTTTCATCGGCGGCCGCTTCGGTCGACGCCGCGCCATCATGACGGGCCTCGTGCTCCTGCTGGCCGTGTTCGCGGCGGCAGCCGCGGTCCGGTCCGTACAAGTAGTCCGACTGCTCTTCCTCGCCGCCGGACTCGCCTGGGCCCTGGTCAACGTGAACTCCTACCCCATGGTCGTGGAGATGGCCAGCGACGCCGAGACGGGCACCTACACGGGGCTCTACTACTTCTTCTCGTCCGGAGCGGCCATCGTGGGACCGCCCCTCACAGGTGCGCTGCGCGACCTCTTCGGGTATGAGCATCTTTTCCTGTACGCGGTCGTCCCGGTGGCCGTGGCCCTTTCCCTGACGCGGCGCGTGCACGGAGGTGAGGCGGTGCCCGGCGGCAAGGCCGGAGCGGCCGTGGCCTTCCGGTGACGCCTCCACGGCCATCGCTGAGAACACCCCCCAGAACATCACCGCCCTCGTGTAATATGATTGCGTCTAAGCCCGGGTTCCGGGCGGAGGCATCCGCGACAAGGGGACGGCGACGTCGTGTGACCGCAGGCAGGATTCCCACAGCGATGCTCACCCAGCACCCCGACTCGGCCTCGCGCTACGTTCCGATCCAGGAGGAACCAGACGAGGCCATCCAGGGGTTGCTTCCGGTTCCCGACGGCCTCGGAGCGGACGAGGTCATGGTCGATTTCGAGGGGAAACTCACCCCCTACCACCAGCCTTCACAGATCGTCTTAGGACTCCTGGAACGGGGAGTGGTCCCGGGCCGGGACGTCAGAGTCACCCCGCGGGTGGCCTCGGCCAGCAAGGAGACGGTCTTCCGGCAGTTGATGGCCTTGATGTCCCTGGTCGAGACGAACGTCCAGGCGGCCGAGCGTGGCGCGGAGCAGGCAGTGCGCGAAGTCGTCGTGCCGATGTGCGAGACGCCTGAGGAACTCCTGGCCGCCCGCAGGCGGGTCGCCAGCGTCATCGAGCTCGCTCACAAGGAGTTCGGTCTACCTAGCGACCCCGACCTCATCCGCCTCATCCCCCTCGTCGAGGGTGTGCCCGAACTCCTCGGCATCGACCGCATACTCGCCGGGTACCTGGCCGAATCGGGCCTGGCCGGGAAGGGACCGCTTCGTTTTCTCCTCGGGCGATCCGACCCGGCCCTCTCCTACGGAATGGTCTCCGCGGTCCTGGCCGGCAAGGTGGCCCTGGCCAGGGCGGCCAGGGTGGGCGAGGCCTACGACGTGGAGGTGGCTCCCATCCTCGGCGCCGGAGCCCTCCCCTTCAGGGGCCACTTGACCTTGAGCAACCTCGACGGCGTTCTCGCCACCTTCCCGGGCGTCAGGACCGTGACCGTCCAGTCCGCCCTCCGCTACGACCACGGTGAGGCCGCGGCCCGGCAGCTGTGCGCCCGGTTGCGGGAACGTCTCTCGTCGCCCGGGAACGGTGGTGCCGAGAGTCCGCCTGCTTACACCTCCGCCGAGTTCGATGAACTCACAGACCTGGTCGCCATCTTCACCCGCCACTACCTGGAGACGTTCTTCGACATCATCGACCTCGTCTGCCGGCTGTCCGACATCATGCCGAAACAGCGCGACCGCCTGGCCAGGTTCAGCCCCGTGGGCTACGCCCGTGACGTGGCTCGTCCGGACAAGCTCGCAGCCCAGGTGCCAAACCCTGAACTGGCCGACGGCCTCCGCCGTTTCGACACCGACCTGAAGGTCTTCCTGCCGCGGGCCATCACCTTCACCGCCGCCCTCTATACCATCGGGCTCCCGCCCGAGTTCATCGGCACCGGGCGAGGACTCGCCGAGGTGAGGCGGCGCTACGGCCCGGACGGCTTGGCCGCCCTGGAGCGCTACTACCCCACCCTGCGGACAGACCTCGCCTTCGCGGGGCGTTTCCTGGACCTCGACACCGCCGGGGCGTTCCTGACACCCAAGACCGTCTCCGACATCAGCGCCGACGTGCGGGGCGTCGGGGAGACGCTCGGTCTCTCCCCGGGCCCCCAGACCCCGGAAGACGAGTTCTACCGCACTCTGGTCCGAACCACCCAGCCCATCCTCAAGCACCTCCTCGGTCTGGGGCGCGAGCTGTTGGCCGACGACGCCGAAGAGGTGGGGCTGGTCACGAACTGATCATCCGGATGGGGAAGATGCGGGGGAGTCTGGGGTAGACGTCCTCAGATGAGCCCCGCTATGCCGACTCGAGTGCAGTCCCCGTGTCGCGAGCAGAGCAGACGGCCCAGCGCGAATCGCTCAAGCCCTTCCTCGGACCACCTCTTTCGCCATCCGGACGAACTCGAAACTCCGGCCGGCGAACCTCAGGACCGGCAGCCGCGCCACGACGGAGTAGCCCAAACGGCTATACAGGCGGATGGCCCTTTCGTTGTCGCTCTCCGCGTCGAGCACGACCCTCCGGCACCCGGCCCGCAGCGCGGAAGACTCGACCTCTCTGAGAAGGCGGGTTCCGAGCCCCCGACCTCGGAAATCCGGATGTACGGCGATGTTGCTGAGGTAGTATTCGTCACGCTGCAGCCGGCCGAGGGTGCACTGCGCCCTGACGAGGAGTGCCGCAAGCCTGACCATCCGCAGCGGCAGACACCTGACCAGCAGCAGCCCGGTCCGGAGTTCACGCAGGGTCCTGTGCCTGAAGTCGTAGGCGAGGGCCATCCCGGCCACCCGTCCTCCGACCTCGACGACCAGGGTGTGCTCGTGACTCAGGACATGCCCGCGGTAACGGAAGAGCTCGCGCATGACCGCGGACGCGTCGATGCCGAACAGAGCGGGGAAGAAGCGCGGCGAGGACTCGACCATCAGGCGGGCGAAGTCGCCGGCGTCTTCGGGGCGGGCGCGGCGCAGGGCCGCCTCTCCGGTGCTCCCCACGGGCACGGTCCTCCCCCTCACCCGTCGGATGCGCTCAAGGCTA
>DPMO01000002.1 GCA_003541445.1 Clostridiales bacterium
GACGGACACTGGGCCTACGCCGTCAGGACCTCCCAGGACGCGAGTGAACTCTCCCTGAAGGCCCTCCTGCTCTCCGCGGGAGTCGAACCTCCGAAAAGGCACGACCTGGGCGGAGCTCTCCGGAAGAACGAGGACAGGCTCCGCCGCCTCGGTCTGGGCGCCGATGAGGTCGAGTCCCTTGCCAGGACGGCCGGCAGCCTTGCCGAGGACCGGTCCAAGGCCCTCTACGGTGATGAGAGGCACAAGGTCCCCGCGTCACGCCTCTATGAGGAGAAGGATGCCCGCGACGCTCTGAAGGCGGCCCAGCGCGTCCACTCCCGGTGCCTCGAGGCGGCCTCGGCTCACAAAGCAGGAGGCCGACCTCTGTCGGCGGCCTCCTGCTCCGGCCCTGACGGGCCATATTCAGTTTGAAGAGAGTCTGCCCCGCAGCCCTTCCCGTCAACCATCCGGTCTCACTCGTCCTTCAGTCGGCGTGAGACCCTTCGTGCGGTCTCCGAAGACCGCACAGGCCTGACACCGCCGGGCCGCCGCGGGCAGGTTCCCTACACAAGGAGAGAGAAGCCCCCTGCACCGGGAGGTGGTCCTCACGCCCGCACATGAGCCGTCCCGCCGCGTGGTCTTGACCGTCTCCCGCCGCACGGACATGGTCCGCTGGTATCCAGAGGACCTCGTCGGCATCCTCGGGAGCCGCTACCCTCCTGAACGGGTCCACTCCATCGTCGTCATGACGAAGTTCCCGGACGCCGTCCTGACCCGGCCTCTGGCCCCCGTGCTCGCCGGCTACGACCAGGTCGTCGTCCAGGTGACCGTCACCGGTCTCGGGGGAACGGACCTGGAGCCACGCGTGCCCGAACCCGAGGTCGTCCTCTCCCGGCTCGAGCCCCTCATAGACTTCACCGGGCGGCCGGAGCGGGTGGCCCTCCGCTTCGACCCCCTCCTTCACTGGCGGCCCGCCGGTGACGGCCGGCGCGGCGCCCGCGGTAGTCTCTTGTCCAACCTGCCTTTCTTCGCCGAGACGGTCCGGAAGGCGCGGGGGGCCGGGGTCACGGTCGTCAAGACCAGCCTGGTGACGCCCTACGCCAAGGTCGTGAGGCGCTTCAAGGCCCTGGGCCTTGAGCTTGTCTCCCTTTCCGGCCGGGAGCGTGAGGACGTCCTGTCGACCCTCGAGGCCGAGGCCGCGGAGGCCGGTGTGCACCTCGAGTTCTGCTGCGAACCCACGAGAAGCCGGTCAGCCTGCGTCGACGCGGACCTCCTGACGCGTCTTCATCCGCGGGGCCTGCCGGCCCGACCCGACAAGGCCGCCGGGCAGAGGCCGCATTGCGGATGCGCCCATGCCGTCGACCTGGCCTGGTACTCCTCTCACCCCTGCCCGAGCGGATGTCTTTACTGCTACGCCAACCCGACCCGGACCAGCCGCCCCCCCGTCCGTCGAGGCTCTCCACCGGCCTCCGACAGGGTCCGGGGCCGACCCCGTTGAAGTGAGGACAGGGCCGGGAGGTGTCCCCCGTGAGGATAGGCTACGCCGTCTCCAAGCGCGAATGGGAGAAGAAATGGTCCTCCTGCAAGCTCACCGTGACCTCGGCTGCTGCTGACGCCGACCTTCCCGAGGTCACCCTGTGGGCCGCCTTCGACGCCGACCACCTGTACCTCGTCGCCCGGGTGAAGGGCCCCTGGGGCCTGGACGGCCACCGCAGCTGGCGCTATGGCGACGGCCTTCAGGTGGTCCTCTCGCCCGAGGGGACCGAGGGAGAGACCTCGCGCTACCTCACCCTGGGCTTCTCTCAGGTCGCCGGGGAACCCGTCGCGGTTCTCATCAACCGGAACGGAAGAGGGTTCCTCACCCCGGCTCCCGAGGGGACACGACTGGCCGTCGTGCCCGAAGACGAAGGGGCCCTCTACCGGGTGACCGTTCCCTGGGCCGCCGTCGCTCCGGTGCACGGCCTGCTGGACCCGGCCATGGGACTCAACGTGACCTACCTGGCCGCCGACCGGGAAGCCGGTCCGGACGCCCCGGCGGCACCGTCCGTGCTGCAGCTCGTTCCGGACCAGGACTACGACTCTGACACCCGTGACAGGCGCCGGGTGGCCCGGGTCACCTTCGACATCGAGGGCCTCGCGAAGACGACGGTCAAGGCCAGACCGAGCCGGACCTTCGGGTCAGAAGAGGACCACATCTCGGCCGAGATCGTCGTCTTCACCAGGCGGGCGGCCCGGTGTGAGGTCGTGACCGAGACCCGGGCCGCCGCCCGGTCGACCGACGCGCCCCTCGACACGACCGCGCCGGCGCCGCCTCCGGCCGCCCCCGGACGGCGGCCGGCCTCCCGGTCGGTCACCTCCCATGCCCTCGACCCCGGGCTCAACCGGCTGAAACACAGCTGGCGGGCGCCCCGGGCCGGCCCTGGAACCTACCGGGTGTCCGTCCAGGTGTCTCTTAGGGGCCGGCCGGTCTGGGAGTCGGTCCTTTCCTACTACAACCTCGACCCGGCCGACATCGACAGGCTCGAGGAGCGCTACCGCCAGGCCGTAGGGCGCGCCGGGCGGCGGCTCTACGCCAGCCTCCCCTCGGTGGCGGCCCGCCTTCAGTGGCTTCGCGACCTCCGCGGGACGCTCGACCCCGGGGAA
>DPMO01000267.1 GCA_003541445.1 Clostridiales bacterium
CCAGCTCTTCCTGGCCGAGCACGAGGGGGAGACCCTGGCGGGGGCCATCGCCTTCATCCTCGGCGACAAGGCCTGGTACGTCTATGGCGCCTCCTCGAACACCCGGCGCCGGGTCATGCCCAACCACCTCCTGCAGTGGACGATGATCCTCTGGGCGATGGAGAACGGATGCCGCTTCTACGACTTCCGCGGCGTCTCGGGCAACCTTGACCCCTCCGACCCGCTCTACGGCCTCTACCGCTTCAAGAAGGGCTTCGCCGGCGAGTTCACCGAGTTCATCGGTGAGTTCGACCTGGTCCTCCGTCCGGTCTGGTACCTGGCCTACAGCCATGGCGAGCCGGTCTACCGGCGCCTCCGGGCCAGACTGCGGCCCGCCTCCCGGCAGGGTGGGGCCGCGGACGGGGCCTGACCCCGGCGGGGTTTACCGCCCTCCCGGAGCGGGGAGATTAGCCCTGCGGGAGGGGTGGCCTTGGTCGAGGACAAGGTGGAACCGGTGGAACCGCCGCAGGACCGGCCGGATCCCGCCGGCCCGGTGTTTCGACCGCGGACCGGACCGGCCGTCGGACCCGTCGACCCTGTCGGGCCCGAGGACGAGGAGTCGTACCTCAGGCCCGCCTCGGAGGCCAGCGTGAGGAACCTCAGCCGGCGCCTCGCCGACTATACCCGGCACATCGAGAACCTCAACATCGCCGAGTACGTGGCCCTCGTGCGGGACCCCAGGCGGATGTTCTTCCTGAACTTCCTGTCCGGGATAGGGCGCGGCTTCGGCATCGCCGTCGGGTTCACTCTCCTGGGCGCGGTGCTCGTCGTCCTCCTCAGGCGGCTCGTCATGCTGAACCTCCCGGGCATCGGGGGCTTCATCGCGGAGATCGTCCGCATCGTCCAGGCGAACCTGCAGGGCCCGTGAAAGGGGGTCTAGGAGTGTCGGACAGAGGCGAGTTCCGGCGGATGCTCGAGCGGGAGCGGGAGAGGTTGAGGGCGGCGGTCCGGGCCCTCGACGACAGGAGTCTCGGCCGGACCCTCGGGGAGTCCATCTCGGAGTCCTCGACCTACGACCAGCACCCGGCGGACATCGGCACGGAGACCTTCGAGCGGGAGAAGGACTTCGGTCTCCGCGAGGACCACAAGGCGGCCCTGGAGATGGTCGAGAGGGCCCTCGAGCGTCTGGAGGAGGGGACCTACGGGCGGTGCGAGGGGTGCGGCCGGCCCATCCCTGAGGCCAGGCTCAGGGCCGTTCCATGGACGGCCCACTGCCTGGAGTGCCAGAGAACCCTGGAGGAAGCCGGGGCGGCGGGCCGCGGCCGCCCGGCGGGGGAGGATGCCGGACCGGCCTTCTCCAGCTTCACGGACGACAGCCCGCTCCACCCTGTGGGCTTCGACGGTGAGGACGCCTGGCAGGCGGTCGCCCGGTTCGGGACCTCCAACACGCCCTCCGACGTCCCCGGAGCCCGCGACTACGGTGACGCCTACGTCGGGGCCGACGAGGAGGTCGGGACCGTCCAGCGCGTCGAGGGTCTGCCCGACCCGGACCGGCGCCCCGGGAGGAGGAGGCCGCCTGCGGAGAGAAGCTAGGGCCGCCCACTGTCCCGCGGGCCGGGTCCCTAGGGACCGGAGAGGGGAGACCGGACCGACCTTGACCTCCGAGAAGGAGACGCGCGCGCTCAGCAAGGCCGGGAGTCTCCTCGCGGTCTGGGTGACCGCGCTGGCCTGGCTGGCGGCCGACCTCGTCTCGAAGGCCTGGGCCCTGAGGGCCCTCGCCGGGACGGAGAGAGAGGTCATCCCCGGCCTTCTCTGGTTCGACCTCGTCCGGAACCCGGGCGCGGCCTTCGGGCTGCTCCCCAGCGGGCGACCGCTGTTCATCGCGCTCGCGGTCCTCCTCCTGGGAGTGGGAGTCTGGGCCCCCCTGGCCCTGGACATGAGGCGCCTGGGTCTCGGCCACCTGGGCCTGGGCCTCCTGGTCGGCGGCGGGATGGGCAACCTCTTCGACCGGGTCTTCCGCGGAGGGCTCGTGGTGGACTTCATCGATTTCAGGTTCTGGCCGGTCTTCAATGTCGCCGACATCGGCATCGTCGTCGGGACGGTCCTGATTTTGGTGTTCCTCGCCTGTGGTCTTCTCCGGCCGAGGGAGGATGTCGCATGAGCCGCGCGGGGCCCTGCGACGGGGCGGCCTCCGGCCCCCCGCGTGATGTGGGCGGCCCGTCCGCCGCACCTTCCTTCGACGAGGGTGACGAGGCCGAGCTCTGGCAGACCGAGATGGAGTTCGACATCGAACCGCGCCAGGCGGGACAGCGGCTCGACGTCTTCCTCGCCGGAAGGCGCGACCTCGACCTCACCCGCTCGCACGTTCAGAAGCTCATTGCCGAGGGCCTTGTCACCGTCGACGGCGAGGAGACCAAGGCCGGCTACCGTCTCCGGCCGGGGGACCGCGTGGTCGTCTCGGTGCCCCACCCGGAGCCGCTGGACGTCGAGCCGGAGGCCATCCCGTTGGACATCGTCTACGAGGACGAGCATCTGCTCGTCGTGAACAAGCCCCGGGGCATGGTCGTCCACCCCGCTCCGGGGCACAGTCGCGGGACCCTCGTCAACGCCCTCCTGGCCCACTGCGACCACCTGTCCGGGATAGGGGGGGTGTGCCGTCCGGGGATAGTCCACCGCCTCGACAAGGACACGAGCGGGGTCATGGTCGTGGCCAAGACGGACCGGGCCCACCTCTCCCTCGCCGAGCAGATCAAGAACCGCACGGCCCACCGCCGCTACCTGGCCCTCGTCCACGGCGACCTCCCTCTGGACGAGGGGACCATCGAGACCCGGTACGGCCGTGACCCGGTCAACCGGAGGAAGATGGCCGTCCTCCAGGAGGGGGGAAGGGAGGCCGTGACCCACTACCGGGTCCTGGAGAGGTTCGGGGACTTCACCCTCATCGAGTGCGCGCTCCGCACGGGGCGCACCCACCAGATCCGGGTCCATCTGGCCCACATCGGGCACCCGGTCGCCGGGGACCCCCTCTACGGGCCGAGGCGTCCCAGGCGGCTGAGGAAGGAGATGGCGCGGACCATGGCTGTCGAGGACGTCCACCCCTACCCCGAGGCCGTCGGCGCCCTGGAGGGCCAGGCCCTTCACGCCCATCTCCTGACCTTCCGGCACCCGGTGTCGGGCGAGCCGATGGAGTTTCGGGCCCCCATGCCGGCCGACATGGAGAGGGCCCTGGCCGAGCTCCGGGAGAGGGGGGCTATCGGGCCCCACCTCCGACGGCCCGGCTAGGTCCTGACCTCTCGCCTTACGTCGCCGGAGGGTCCTCGGGCACCACCTCGCAGCGCCAGCTCTTGTCGGCCCGGAGGGAGCACCCGACACTGCAGTATCTCTCCATGGAGAGCCTTGCCGCGTGCTCGAGCGCGTGCTCGGGTCCGGGGCGTGCCCCGGGCGGGGCCTTCAGGCGGTAGACGACCTCGAGACGGGTGAAGTAGCGGGGGTGGTCGGGGGCGCGCCAGCCGCCGACCTCGATCTCAAGGCCGCTGAAGGCGACGCGCTTCTTCTGGAGGATGCTCACGACGTCAAGGCCGGTGCAGGCCCCCGTGGCGATGAGCAGGAGCTCCACCGGCGAGGGGCCGGCCGCCCGCGTCCCGTCCTCGTCCGCGGCCGGGCCTGCCGGCGGGCCGGCGGCGGTCTCCCCCGGACCGAAGTTGATGAGGACGGGGACCCCGGAGGGCCCGCGGCCCACGAAGCGCCTGTCGCCATGCCAGGTCACGGTGACCTTCATCTGGTGAGACCTCCTTCAGGTCGGCTGGTCGTGGCGGCTCGGAGCGTGTCCGACCAGAGGCGGACCGACGGTTCCTGGTCGCCCAGCACCTCGAGGACGACCGGCCCCGAGAAGTCCCGGGCGAGGACAGCCCTGACCAGGTTCTCGAGGTCCAGTCTTCCCTCGCCCAGGGCACGGTGGGCCCGCTCGTGGGTGAGACCTCCCGCATCGGTCCGGCTGGGCGGTGCGGCGTCGTGGAGATGGAGCCCGAGGACCTTCCCCTCGAGGAGGTCGAGAAGCTGGCACGGGTCCTGGCCGTCGGCCACGGCGTGCCCGACGTCGAGGCACGCCTTGACCCCGGCCGCATCCACGATGGCCGCGAAGAGCTCCGGCGGCACCCCTTCGAGGTTCTCCAGAGCCAGGACGGGGCCCAGGGCGCCCCGGGCGAGTCTGGTCAGGGCCTTGACGACACGCTCGCCGAAGGCGGCGTGGAGGCCCGACCTCGCCGTCTCGGGCGCCATTCCCAGGACGGCCCTTGTCGGGTAGTT
>DPMO01000139.1 GCA_003541445.1 Clostridiales bacterium
ACACGGTCATCACCGGGGTGCCCAAGCTCGAGGATGTCTACACCGCTCTCGAGGTCATGGTCAGTCTCGGCGTCGACGCCCGGCTCCGCGGCTCCACCCTGACCCTGCGGACGCGCGGCCTGTCCAGCTTCGAGGCTCCCTACGAACTGGTCCGGCGGATGCGGGCCTCGTTCCTCGTCACGGGCCCCCTCGTGGCCCGCCTGGGTCAGGCCCGCATATCGCTCCCGGGCGGCTGCGCCATCGGCACCCGCCCCATCGACCTGCACCTCAAGGGGCTGGAGGCTCTCGGCGCCAGGGTGAGGATCGGTCACGGCTGCATCGAGGCCCGTGCGTCCAGGCTCGTCGGGAGCCGCATCTACCTCGACTACCCGAGCGTGGGGGCCACCGAGCACCTCATCATGACCGCATGCCTGGCCAAGGGGACGACCATCATCGAGAACGCGGCCGAGGAACCCGAGGTGGTCGACATGGCGAACTACCTCAACGCCGCCGGCGCCTCGGTCCACGGGGCCGGGACCAAGGTGGTGAGGGTCGAGGGGGTCTCCTCCCTGCGGGGCGTGAGGCACCAGGTCATCCCCGACCGCATCGAGGCCGGCACGTACATGGTCGCCGCGGCCATAACCAGGGGGACCGTCGAGGTGGAGGGGGTGGTCCCCGACCACCTCACGGCCGTGACGGCCAAACTGCGGGAAACGGGGGTGGAGGTCACCGAGGACGAGACGACCGTCCTCGTGAACGCCGCCCGGCGGCGGCTCAGGGCGGTCAACATCAAGACCATGCCCTACCCCGGGTTCCCGACCGACATGCAGGCCCTCTTCATGGCCCTCCTGGCCACCACCGACGGGCTCGGGGTCGTCACGGAGACCGTCTTCGAGAACAGGTTCGCCCATGTGGCCGAGCTCAAGCGGATGGGGGCGGACATCCAGGTCGACGGGAGGACGGCCGCCGTGCAGGGCACGCGCGTCCTCTACGGAGCCGAGGTCGCGGCCGCCGACCTGCGGGGCGGTGCGGCTCTCGTCCTGGCCGGCCTCGCCGCCGACGGGGTGACCGTGGTGCGGGGGGTCGAGCACATCGACCGCGGCTATGAGGCTCTCGACGCGAACCTGCGCCGGCTCGGGGCGTCTGTCAGGCGCCTGCGCGCGGCCCCTCCGGAGGAGGAGAGGGCGGCCTCCGGGGCGACCTCGAGGGTGACGGCCGGGAGCTAGGACAGGCCGGGCGGTGCAGGGGCGCCGCATGACCCCGTCGGCCGGCACATATGAATAAGTGCCCGGCGGGGAGAGGATAGCCTTGAGAAGGGCCGTCACCGTCGCCGTCCTCACGCTTCTCTTCGTCCTGGTCGTCCTTCCGGCCGTCATCGTGAAGACCTGCCGCTACCCCGACACCCAGTCCGCCGCGGAGGGCGGAGCGGGGACCTATCCTGTGCGTGTCCTGGTCCACACCACCGGCGAGGTCGTCACCGTGCCCCTCGACGAGTACGTCGCGGGGGTCGTCGCCGCGGAGATGCCCACTTCCTTCGGGTTCGAAGCGCTCAAGGCGCAGGCGGTCGTCGCCCGGACCTTCGCCGTGCGCCACATGCGGGTCTTCGGGGGGCAGGGGGTCCCGGGCCGCCCGGACGCCGACGTGACCACGGACGTCTGGGCCGGCGGTCAGGACTGGCTGAGCCGGGCCGAGGCCCGCCGGGAGTGGGGGTTCTTCGGGTTCTACAGCCGCTGGGCCAAGGTCGAGAGTGCGGTGAGGTCGACGCGGGGGCTCATCCTGACCCACAACGGCGTCCCGATCGAGGCGGCGTACCATTCGACCTGCGGGGGAGCCACCGACAACAGCGAGGACGTATGGTCCGGCAGGCTCGATTACCTGCGGGGGGTCACCTGCTCCTGGTGCGCCCACTCGCCGTGGATGGAGCACGTCACCGAGGTCTCCGTGGCAGGGCTGGAGCAGGCCTTCGGTATCGAGGCCGGCACGCTTGCGGCGGCCGCCGGGACGGGGCGCCCCTACCTCGAGGTCCTGGAGTGGACCCCCGGGGGCCGGGCCAAGCTCGTGCGGGTCGGGGAGGTCACAGTCAGGGGGCTCGACTTCCGCCGGGCCCTCGACCTGAGGTCCGCCCGCTTCACCTTCACCGTGTCGGACGGTACGGTGAGGTTCGTCACAAGGGGCTACGGGCATGGTGTGGGCCTGTGCCAGTACGGCGCCGACGGCATGGCCCGCGCCGGCAAGGACTTCCTCGACATCCTCACCTACTACTACACCGGAGTCGAGGTCGAGACCCTCGGAGAAGGGTTGTAGGTTCTCCGGGGGCGGGCCGACCTCCGCCCCGGACCCTGCCCCCGGACCCCGCCAAAGGACCAGCAGGACCTGCCTCTCTTCCCTGGCATATGCTGCCACACCTCCGGAGAGACTAACGCCCGGAGGGGTGTCTCTTGGATACCGATTGCTCCCAAACGCCCAGGAGGACGCGGCGGGGCCGGTCCAGGGCCCGTCGCTCGGCACGAGGTCCAGGCCGGCACGCCCGGAAGGGCGGGACTCTTCTCGGGGCGGCCATCCTCTCGCTGAGGGCCGCGGCGGCCGCGGGCGCCGGCCGCCTGGCCGGATGGGGGAAGGAGCTCGGCCTTCGCGCCGCGCGGGTCCGCGCGGCCGCCCGCCGCTGGTCCCCCCGCCTCAGTGCTGCGATGGGCCTGGTCATAGTCCTCATCTGCGTCCATCTCATCCGCCAGGGCCTCCTGGTCCCGACCCCCGTCTCCCG
>DPMO01000132.1 GCA_003541445.1 Clostridiales bacterium
GAGCACCTGCCTCACCTCCGCGGGGAGGCCGGCCTGGCTGTAGAGGAGCTGGGCCTCGGCCAGCAGCCTCTGCACCTGACGGGTCAGGCCGGGAAGGCTTGCCGCCAGCAGGGTCAGCTGCCGGTAGAGGACCGGGATGAGATACACGAGAAACCCGCCCGCCAGTGCCGCCGCCGCCGCGTAGACCACAAGGATAGATGACAGCCGCGACAGCCCCCGGGCCTCCAGGAACCGCACAGGCGGCTCCAGCATGAAGGCCAGCACCGCGGCGAGGACGAACGGCACCAAGGCCGCCCGGAGGAGCCAGGCCAGGTAGAGAAGACCGGCGGCCAGGACCACCAGGAGGGCTACCCTGGACCGCCGGTCAAGTATGGTGCTTCCCTCCCACCCCTACCGCAGGCAGGCGGGAGTCTTCACTGTTCCTCCAGGGCTTCATCGATCTTTCTCTCGGCCCGGCGCACGAGCTGCTCCGCTTTCCTGCGGAGCTCCCTGCCCCGCTCCATCAACTGGTCCCTGGTCTCCGGCTTCATCGACGGGGCGAAGAGAGCCCCGACAATGCCTCCGATGATGCTCCCGGCCAGGACACCGCTCCAGAACCCTCTGGCCAACGCTTCACCTCCCTGGCAACGCCGCCTTCCGGCCCCCCGTTCCCACGCCGACCGGGCAGGTGTCGCCCGGCTCAAGGGGGACCAGGCTGCCGTCCTCGGCGATCTCGAAGACTTCGATGCCGGTCTCCCCGACGGTGAACTCCACGAAACACCGCCAGCAGTAATGGTGGGCCGCGGCCAGACGCCCGACTTCCCGGGCGCCGCAGGACGGGCATCTCAGCTCCAGGTCCCCCCCGGGCCGTCCGCCGGACTCCGGAGCTCGTCGTCGGGCACGACGACGGAGTCCGGACCGACGATGAGTTCGTCCGTCAGCGGCACGGCCTTCTTGCCGTCCACGAAGTCGGTGAGGAACCCTGCGCTGACCTGGTAGCCCCAGACCGCGCCGCTGTCAGGGTCGAAGATGACGTCGTCAATCGTCCCGAGGACTCGTCCGTCCCTCGTCAGGACCTTCTTGCCCAGGGGGTAGTCCGTTCCGTCCGGCGACGACTCCGCCCGGTCCGGCCGCCTGCCCGGGGCCAGGACCGTCCCCGTCTCGACCATGACCGCCGCCTCGCCGAGCGACTTCACGTCGTCGAACGGGAGAAAGGCCTCACCCCGTCCGGTCCCGACGACAAGACCCTCGAGCCGGCCGCGCCCGAGGTCGAAAGCCAGATCCTTCACCCGCCCCAGCACCCTTCCGGAGCCGGTCTCGACTACGGGCAGGCCGGTGACCTCGACCCGACCGCGCATGGGAACCTCCTCGACTTGGGACTATCTTCCCCGCCCGGGAGGGAAAAATGTGTGGCGAGGGCGCATCGCCGGGGAGGTCGAACATGGTGGCTGAGGCGGAAGACTGGACCATCGCCACTGTCCCACCAGAGAAGCTCGAGGAGATCCGAAGGCTCGAACGGCAGCTAGGAGTCGTTCTCATCGCCTGGTCCAGGAAGGGCTGACCCCGGCGCCAGGGTCCGGAGGGCCCGCTCCCGCGCCTCGGTGGTGGTGATGACACCCCCGCCGAGGACCTCGTCCCCGTCATAGAGGACGGCCGCCTGACCCGGCGCCACGGCCCGCTGGGGTTCGTAGAAGTGGAGCCTGAAGCCCGTATCCCCGTCCGGAGCCTGTCGGGACAGGGGCCGGAAGTCGGCGGGGGCCGCGCGGCTCCGGTAGCGGACCTTGGCCTCTACCCGCGTTCCCGCCGGCGGCGGCTCGCCGGACACGAAGACGGCCTCGGAGGCCACGAGCCACCCCGAGAAGGTCTCCGAGGCCGACCCGACGACGAGCGAGTTCGTGGTCTGGTCGATGGCTACCACGTAGAGCGGCCCGGGTCCGACCGACCCCAACCCGCGCCTCTGTCCGACGGTGTAGAAGACCAGACCGCGGTGGGTGCCGACAGGCCGGCCGGCGGTGTCGACGATGGGCCCGGGCAGGGCGGCCCGTCCCGTCATCCGCTCGACAAGGTCCGGGTAGCCGCTCCTCCCCTCTCCGCACCGGGTCCGGGACACGAAGCAGACGTCCGTGCTCTCGCGCCCTCGGAAGGCGGGAAGGCCGAGCCTTGCCGCGATCTCCCTCACCTCGGTCTTCCGGAGGGCGCCGAGGGGGAACTCGGTCCGCGCCAGCTGCTCCTGATCCAGGGCGTAGAGGAAATAGGACTGGTCCTTGCGGCGGTCGGCCCCCCTGAGGAGACGGAACCGGCCGTCCTCACCCCGCACGACCCGGGCGTAGTGCCCCGTGGCCAGGCGGCCGGCGCCGAGGTCCAGGGCGGCCTCGAGGAGCCGGCCGAACTTGACGAACCGGTTGCACCGGACACAGGGGTTCGGGGTCCGTCCGGCGGCGTAGTCGCGACAGAACGGCTCGATGACCCTCTCGCGGAAGACCGAGGAAAGGTCGACCACGTGGTGCTCGATCCCCAGAAGCCGTGCGACCTCGGCCGCCTCGCGCACGGCGGCCTCGTTGAACCCCGTGGCCATGGTGAGGCCGAAGACCCGGCGGCCGGCCCTGACCAGCAGGGCGGCGGCGGTGGACGAGTCCACACCGCCGCTCATGGCCACCGCCACCGGGTCCGAACTGTCGCTCACGGGGCCGTCCTCACCCGGACGACCGCGGGAGGGCGGTGAGCTCGCGTCCTATCTTCCCGCAGCAGCCGGGACAGGGGTCTCCGTCCTCCCCGGCGGCGGGACGCTCCCCGCCGTCCTCCTCCGCGGCCTCGCCTTGTGCCGGGCGGCCCAGCCTGCGCCGGTAGTCCTCGATGGCCTTGTGCAGGGCGTCGGCGGCAAGGTTGGAGCAGTGCATCTTCTGCTTCGGCAGCCCTCCCAGGGCCTGGGCGACCATCCGGTTCGACACGGCCAGGGCCTCCTCAAGGGTCTTGCCCTTGACCATCTCCGTGACCATGCTGCTCGTGGCGATGGCCGCGCCACAGCCGAAGGTCCGGAACTTGATGTCCTCTATCCGGTCGTCCTTGACCTTGATCTCGATGCGCATGACGTCACCGCAGACCGGGTTCCCGACCTCGCCGACCCCGTCGGGGTCGTCGAGCTCACCGACGTTCCTCGGGTTGTGGAAGTGGTCCATGACCGTCTCGTTGTACAATCCGCATCCTCCGTTCGAGCGTACGTCAGACCGGCGCGAGGCCCCTACTTTCCACCGCCGCCGGGCTCGGCTTCCGAAGCCGCCGCCCCCTTCGCCACCGCCTCGGCGTAAAGGGGCGACATCGCCCGGAGCCTCCGGATTATCGGCGGCAGGACCTCGAGCACGTAGTCGATGTCCTCCTCCGTGGTCTGGGTTCCGAGGGACATCCGGACGGAGCCGTGGGCCACCTCGGGAGGCAGACCCATGGCGGCAAGGACGTGCGACGGCTCCAAAGACCCGGAAGTGCAGGCCGAGCCGCTGGAGGCCGCCACCCCTCTCATGTCGAGGGACAAGAGGATGGACTCGCCTTCCACGAACTCGAAGCTGAAGTTGGCGTTGTTGGGCAATCTCCTCGTCCGGTGCCCGTTCAGCCGCACGTGGTCGATGGAGGCGAGGACCCCGTCGATGAGGCGGTCCCTCAGGGCGACCAGGTGCCGTCTTCTCTGGTCCATCTCCTTCTCGGCGAGTTCGGCCGCCACGCCGAACCCGACCGCTCCCGAGACGTTGATGGTTCCGGCCCGCCTCCCGCGCTCGTGCCCGCCGCCGAAGATCAAGGGACGGACCCTGGTGCCCCGGCGGACGTAGAGCGCCCCGATGCCTTTGGGTCCGTAGATCTTGTGCGAGGAGATAGTCAGAAGGTCGATGCCGAGCACGTCGACGTCTATCGGCACGGCCCCGTAGGCCTGCACGGCGTCCGTATGGAAGGGCACACCCTTGCTCCGGCATATCCGCCCGATCTCGGCCACAGGCTGGATCGTCCCCACCTCGTTGTTGGCGAACATGACGCTCACCAGGGCCGTGTCAGGCCGGATGGCCCGGGCGACGTCGTCAGGGTCGACCGTGGCCGTGCTGTCGACAGGCAGGTAGGTCACCTCGGCGAGGCCCTCCTTCTCGAGCTCCTCGCAGGTGTGGAGGACGGCATGGTGCTCTATCCTCGTCGTCACGATGTGTCGGCCCCGGGAGCTCGCGGCCACGACGCCGCGCAGGGCCATGTTGTCCGCCTCGGTCCCCCCGCTCACGAAGACGATCTCGTCCGGGTCGGCCCCGATGACATGGGCCACCTGCGCCCGCGCCTTCTCGAGGGCCTCCCGGGCGGCACGACCGTAGCTGTGGACGCTCGACGCGTTCCCGTACTCCTCGGTCATGTAGCGCAAGACCGCCTCGGCGGCCTCCGGTCTGACCGGGGTGGTCGCCGCGTGGTCCAGGTAGACCCGCCGCGGAGCCCTCCCTTCGAGCGGCTCGGCGGCAGAAGTTCCAGCGTTCATCAAGCCCCCTCCGTTCCGTGTCCGACCGGCCGGCCGGGTCACTCCCGGCCACCCTCGTCCAAGAGGTCCTTGAGGGTGATGGAGTCCAGGACCCGGACCATACTGTCCCGCAGTTTCTCCCACACCGGCCGGGTGACACACCCCTCCGTCCGGCCGCAGTGTCGGAAGTCGCCCGGGTCCTGTGACACACACTCCACCGGAGCGATGGGTCCCTCAAGGACCCTGATGATGTCCCCTACGGTGATCTCGTCCGGGCTCCGGGCAAGGACATATCCCCCCTGCGGCCCCCTCACACTGCGGACGATGCCGGCCCGGCGCAGGTGGCCGATGAGCTGCTCGAGGTAGCCGGGGGAGATGCCCTGTCTCCTGGCGATGGCTTTGAGGGGAACGGGGGAGTCGCCGTGGTGACAGGCAAGGTCGTAGCAGGCCATCACACCGTAGCGGCCCTTGGTCGAGAGCTTCACGCCTGAGCCCCCCTTCCCCCTATAATTCCTAGCGGTTAACTAGGCATCATTCATTCTACCGGGAGCGCGGATTCCGGTCAACGGTTGTTCCGCACCCCCACGGGCGCATACACATTACCGGAATCCGAGACACCGGGGAGGTCGGGACGATGGGCGGATTCTTCGGGGACGGTCCGCCTCGAGCAGGGGGAGGGACGCAAGGTCCCTACCTCCGCCTCCTCCTGACCGTCATGGCCATCGTCTCGCTCGCCGCCGGCCTGGTCCTCGGCCTGAGCACGGTCCTTCCGGACCTCGGCGGGCGGGACCCCGCGCGGGACCGCATCGCCGAGGGCGTGAGGGCCGGGCACGGTGACATCTGGGTGGACCTCGGCGGGCTCGACCGCTACCAGGCCACAGGGGTCCTGGAAGACGTGGCCGCCGACCTCACCGTTCTCCCGCGGAACGCCTACCTCGACCGGTCGACAGGGGGGGTCGTCCCCGCCGTCGAGGGGCGCCGCCTGGACGTGGCCGCGACCGTCGCGCGGTCGCTCCAGGCCGCTCCCGGCGAGGCCGTGCCGTTCGTCTTCTTCCCGGTCCCTCCGACCGTGACCCTGGCCGACTTCCCCCAGGCACCCGTCTTCCACGCCGACCCTGCGAAGAAGGCCGTGGCCATCATCCTCAACATCGCCTGGGGTGACGAGCACCTCGACCTCATCTGCCGCCTGGTCGAAGAGGCGGGAGGGCGGCTC
>DPMO01000224.1 GCA_003541445.1 Clostridiales bacterium
CCGTAGGCCGACCCGGGGGTCACGATGACCCCGACCCGGTCCAGGACCTCGGCCGCGAACCCGGCCGAGGTGAAGCCCTCGGGCACCGGGGCCCAGACGTAGAAGCTTCCCCGGGGTGCGGTCACCGGACAGCCGAGCTTCCGGAGCGTCTCGACCGTCGCGTCGCGCCTGCGCCGGTAGACCCTGCGCATCTGTTCGATGAAGTCTCTGGAGGCCGGGTTGGTCAGGGCCTCGACCCCCGCCCTCTGGACGGCCTGGAACTGCCCGGAGTCGGTGTTGGTCTTGATGACCCCGAGAGCCCTTATGGCCTCGGCGTTCCCTACCACGTAACCGAGCCGCCAACCGGTCATGTTGAACGGCTTGGACAGCGACCCGAACTCGACGGCGACCTCTTTCGCCCCCTCGACCTGGAGGACGCTCGGCGCCGTGTAGTCGTCATAGGTTATCTCCACGTAGGCCGAGTCGTGGACGAGGAGGATGTCGTTCTCGCGGGCGAACCCGACCGCCCGGGAGAAGAACTCGAGGTCGGCCGTCCCGGCCGTGGGGTTGTTCGGGTAGCAGAGGAACATCACCGTGGCCCGGCGCCGGTCGGCCGCCGGCACCGCGTCGAGGTCGGGGAGGAAGCCGTTGTCGGCCGTCAGGGGAAGCGGGATGACCTCACCCCCGGCGAGCAGGGTGTGGATGCCGTAGACCGGATAGCCGGGGTCCGAGACCAGGGCCGCGTCCCCCCGGTCCACGACGGCCCACACCATGTGGGCGAGACCCTCCTTGGACCCGATGAGGGCCATCACCTCGCGGTCGGGGTCGAGACCGACCCCGAACCGCTCCTCGTAGTAGGCGGCCACGGCCCGGCGGAAAGCCGCCGTCCCTTCGTAGGGCGGGTACCTGTGGGTGGACGGGTCCCGGACCGCTCGGACCAGGGCCTCGACGACGAAGTCAGGCGTGGGGAGGTCGGGGTCCCCTATGCCCAGGCTGATGACGTCCACCCCTCGCGCGACGGCTTCCCTCCGCTTGCGGTCTATCTCCGCGAACAGATAGGGAGGCACCTTCTCGATACGGTCGGCTGTCTTCACAGGCAGACTCCCCTCCCGCGAGGTCGGCCGACCCTGCCGCATCCCGGCCGAGACGCGGCAGGGGCCGGGAATATGTCGCACGGAACACTTCGACGGCCGGGCCGCTCACCCTGACCGGCCCGGCCGGGGTCCACTCGACTTCAAGCTCTCCGCCGTCGGCGACCACCGTGGCCCGCCGGCCGGTGAGCCCGGCCGACGCCGCAGCCACGAGGGAGGCCGAAGCGCCGGTCCCGCTGGCCAGGGTCATCCCCGACCCGCGTTCCCAGACGCGCATCCGGAGCCTTTCCGGGGAGACGACCTCCACGAACTCGACGTTCGTCCGGTCCGGGAAGGCCGGGTGCCTCTCGAGCGCCGGCCCGACGAGCGTCACCTCCGCCCTGGAGGCGTCGGGGACGATGAGGACGAGGTGGGGGTTGCCCATGGAGACGTACGTCCCCCGGTAGACGCCGGCGGCCGGCCCGCCCTCGACGACCAGCTCCAGCCCTTCCCGGACCTCCCGCGGCGGCCCCATGTCGACGGTCACCTTCACCACCCGCCGCTCCGCGCCCGGAGCCGGCACCACCTCGGGGACGACCACACCCGCACGGGTCTCCACCTCGAAGCGCGTCTCGCCGACATAACCCTGAGCGAAGACGTAGGCGGCGAGACAGCGGATGCCGTTGCCGCACATCTCGCCTTCGGACCCGTCGGCGTTCCACATCCTCATGGCCAGGCGGCCGGAGGGCGCGCGGGAGATGAGGATGAGGCCGTCGGCTCCGACACCGAAGTGCCGGTCGGAAAGCTCTACGGCCAGGCGCGGGAGGTCGACGTCACGAGGCAGGCCGGGCCCGCCGACGGTGTCGACGAACACGTAGTCGTTGCCACAGCCGTGCATCTTCACCAGGCTGAGCGTCGCGCCGGGACCGGTATCTACCGGCGTTCCCTCCCCGCGGGTCAAGCCTTCCTCAGGGCGCGGT
The DNA here is from genome assembly GCA_003541445.1 of Clostridiales bacterium. GTDB lineage: Bacteria > Bacillota > Sulfobacillia > UBA995 > UBA9673 > UBA9673. The sequence goes on from DPMO01000224.1 coordinate 2,030, forward strand.
CGAGCGCCTCCCTCACCCTCGCCTTCTCCTCGACGGGCCGGCCTGAGCGGGGGTCGACAGCCACACACCGGCCGTCGATGATGCGCGTCCGGACCTGCCCGCATGCGGCCGGGTTCCCGGCCAGATGCGGTGCGTCGAGAACGCCCGTCCGGACGGCCCGGGCCAGGGTGTCCGGGTCGGCCCACGGGTCCTCGACCCCCGGGCCGGCGAGTTCCCGCACCGCGTCGAGGATGACCCGCGCCTCGGCCACGAGCTCTTCCCGTCTGGCCTTCACCGTCGGGGCCGAGGTCATGTCCGGCAGGCCGGCCGCGCCGGCCCTGACGGCGCCGCGGGCTATCTTCACGCTCTCGACCACTTCCTCGGCTCGAGCGGCATGGTCGGCCTCGCTGTAGCCCACCACGTGGAGGATGTGCGGAGACAGGGACATCTGCAGGAAGGCCACGGCGGCGAGGTGTCCCTTGGCCTCGTCGAGGTCGGCCGGGAAGCTCGCCAGACCGGCCCTGACCTGACGGAAGGAGGTGAAGGTCTCGTCGTGGAGACCCTCGATGAGGTCTATCTTGGCCAGCATCTTCCCGAGGTCCATGTCGGGCCAGGTCCCGGCCGGCGTGTTGAACATGTACTGGCTGACGTAGTGCCTCACACCGCGCCGCTTGGCGTTGTACGCGGCCAGGAACGCCGCCGCCACGGCCACGGCGTCCGGGGCCTCACGCAGGCTCCAGTGGTGGGACTCGTTCACCTCCACCGGCACTCCCTGCTCGGCGTGCCAGGCCACGACCTCCATGTTCTCCCTGATGCTCTCGGGGAGCGCCCGCCGGCTCCGTCCGTCCAGCACGTTGTACCAGAAGAGGGGGACGGCGCACCAGGCGTTCCTTATCGTCTCCCGGAGCATCCTGGCCATCCGGAGGATGTCGCGCGTCCCGCTGTAGCAACGCATGAGGGGGTGGTTCCCGCGGCGGCTCGCCTCGTACAGCCGCCGGAAATCCTCCGGCCGGCGCAGAGGCACACCGCCGGCCCCCGTCTGGTCCTCCTCCATCTCCTCCGGGTGGAAGAAGTGTTCCTGAGCGTTCTGGTCCGGCCCGATGGAGATGACGTCGAGGACGCCCGACTCGGCCAGCAGGGCGCAGCCGCGGACCGTCTCCTCGAGGGACGGCCGTCCGTAGTGGTGCCGGAAGATGGGATAGGGCCGCGCGGCGGCGATGCGGTCCACCAGGTTGTCCGGGTGGGTCTTCGCGGCCGCCTCACGGTCCGCAGCGGCGGTGGGACGGCCGGGCCGGCCGGAGCCGGGAGTGGGCACAGCCACCTCGCCCCGGGCCGCCCGGCGCAGGAAATCGACGACCTCGCCCGGGTCTGTCCTCGGGCTGAAGACACGCGCGAACAGACCGCTCTCCCGGGCCACGCGGCACACGGGTTCGGTCCCGCCGAAGACCATCACCGGGCCGGGGCGCCCCACCCGGGAGGCGCGTTCCGCCAGCTTCCGGGATAGCTCGTCCAGAAGAGGCCCGATGGCCTCGGGGCTGAGGCGGTAGCTCACACCGACCATCGACGGCTCCAGCCGGTCGATGGCCTCGACCACCGCGTCTACCGGCTGGGCCGGCCCCAGGAACTCCGTCCGGAACCCCTCGGCCTCGGCCAGGGAGAGGAAGTGGACGATACCGGCCACATGGACGCAGTCTCCCAGGGCCGCCCCGACGACGAGCTTCTTCGGCCCACCGGGCGTCACGGGGCATCAGGCCCCATGAAGGCCTCGGCGTCGGAGGCGACGGTCTCGCCGTTCCAGCTCGACGTCGTCCGGGTCTGTGTGTGCGGCACCTTCCTCAGTCCGACCTTGACGAAGTCGATGATCTCCTCCACACCCATTCCTCCGAGTCCCACCGAAGCCAGGGTCCGGCCCTTCTTCACCCAGTCGACCCCTGTCAGGGCACAGGCGATGGTGATCAAGGACTCCATGACCGGAGCCGAGCGTCCGGCGGCCCGCGCCAGGTCGGCCAGGGGGACGAGGCTCATCGGCACGTCCTCGAAGACGTAGCGGTGCTCCAGGCTGGCCGGGGACTTCAGTCCCCCGTAGGCCTTGGTCCGTTGGATGGCCGTATACAGGTCGTCGGCCCGTGTGCCGTACACCGCCGCCAGCCACCTCCTGGCCGGGACGGCCCTCACCCGGTAGCTCTCAGCGATGGCCAGCCGTTCCTCGTCGACCCTTTCCAGGGCCCTGGCCACACCGCGGGTTATGCCCTGATGGTAGTAGTCGAACTGTGAAGCGGACTCTATCCACCCGGCGTTCAGCAAGGTCGGAGCCGGGTGGAAGATGGCCCCGATGTTGGAGAGGCCGGTCTCGAGCACGTTGGCCGCCGCGACGAACTGCGGCAGGACATGTCTGACCTGCCTCAGGACGGACGCCGTGCGGTAGGCGGGAAGGGCGGCCAGGTGGACCTTCCTCTTGACCCTGTTTATGCGTGAGACACCGGGCTCGACGCGCCGGCTGGCGAAGATGAAGGTCTCGGTCTCGGCGACGGTGAGCCCGGGCGGAGCCCCGTTCTCCCTGAGAACGTGCTGGAACTCCACCGCCCCGAGGGTTCGGCCCGGGTTGAGGATGATTATCTGGCCGGCCTGGAGGTAGGGTGCCATGGCACGGGCCAGGTCGCGGTGAGCCGAGGCCGGGACGGTCACGAGGATGACCCTGACCCCGTCGAGGGCCTCCTCCATGTCCGAGCTCACCACCTCGAGCCGGGCGAAGCCCGTCACCGCGCCCCTCAACCTGATGCCGCCCTGCCGTCGGATGGCCTCGACCGGCCCGGCCGAGCGGTTGTGTAAGCTCACCTTCTCACCCTTCAAAGCCAGATAGGCGGCTAGAGCCTGTCCTCCGTGACCGGCTCCGATGACGGCCCACGAGACCCGCTTGCTCCTCGCCATGAGCGCCACCTCCTTTTCGGCGTGTCCTTTCGTCGAGCAATAGGCGCAATTCAGTTAGATACTCCGTCCAAGAACTCCGGGACAGGAAGACCGCTGAGTAAGGCGGAAGGCTACCTGCGGCAAGGACCGGCCTGTCTAGCCCTTCTGACCGGGAACCGAACCGTCCCCGTCCGGCAGAGCGGGCTTTGCCTGACGTTGGTCATTCTATCACGCGCTACCTCATCCGGGCAAGCCCGCCGCGGCCGCGCACGCGCCGGGGCCGACCGGCGCCCGCCGCCGGCCCCGGTTCATTCCCCTCCGACCAGGTATCCGGCCTCCTCCAGGAGCGCCAGGCCCCACCCGGGGTCGACCGGGAGGACGATCTCGTCACCCAGGTACCCGAAGCCTCCGGGCAGAAGCGCCCCCGGAAGCGGCACGCCCTCCGACCCGGGTGCCGCGAGGTCTCCCGGGAGCTCCCCCGACGGCACGGCCAGAAGGTTCAGGGCGAGCCTGACCCTGAGGTCGTCGAAGGGCGGGCGGCGGCAGTTCAGCTCGAGGAAGACCGCGTGCCAGCCCGGCTCGGAGAGCACCACCGCCGTGCCGGCCTCCTCCAGGGCGCGGGCTTCTCCCGGCCCGAGGGCCGGGGCCAGAGTCCCCGGGCTCTCGAGGAGCATCTCCACCCGCCGCTCGGGTTCGGGCACACAGCGGAAGACCACCTCGCGCAGGCCCGGAGGCCCGGTCGGAGGCATCTCCGGGCACCCCCCGTAGTAGCCCTCCCATCTGACGAGGACCTCCCGGCCTCCGCCGCCCCCCGGAGCGAAGCGGAAGGGCCCCGTCCCGACGGGAGCCCGGGCGAACCGCTCCGGTCCCACCTCCTCGTAGTGGGCGGCCGGCACCACCGGCTGGAGCCCGTGGAGCTCGAGGAAGCCGGGGAACGGCACCGAGAACTTGAAGACCACCTCCCTTTCGCCCCTCTCGAAGACGTCCACCCTGACCCCGGGGGGAACGCGCCCCTCGAGGGCCTTGGTGTAGGTGAAGACCACGTCGCGGGCCTGGAGAGGCTTGCCGTTATGGAAGAGGACCCCCTCCCGCAACTTGACGACGAGTTCGCGGGCCGTCGGGGAGTATTCCCAGGATTCGGCGAGCTCAGGCAAGAGGGTCCCGTCAGGCCCCACGGTGACCAGGGCGTCGAACAGGCACCGCAGGATGACGCCTGCCTGGGGGTCCGGCGGGGCGAACGGGTCCAGCGGCGGGAGCCGGGCAAGACCCAGGAGCACCGTGACCCTGCCTTCACCTCCAGAGACCCTGGCGTCGTGCAGGGAGACGCCACCCATCGGCCCCGGCACCCAGCCGGTCACGTCGGGCGTGGAGGCGTCATAGAGGGGGAGCACAGCCCCCCGCACCCAGGGCAGCTCCTCGAGCAGCATCTCCTGCAGGACCCTGGCCAGTCTCTCCTTCTCCTCCGGCTTCCAGCGGGTCAGGAGGCCCGCCAGGAGAAGGTCTGTCTCCGGGTTGGCGTACCCGGTGAAGTTCTCCGCTCCACCCGTGGTCAGCTTGGCCACGGCCATCCCGAGAGGGGCCGGGTGGGGCCCGGCCCAGCCGACGACCCAGGCGTCGGCCACTCCGGCCCGGGCCCGGGCGATTATCCGGGACCGGTCGCGGACCGAGACGTCAGCCCGCAGCCCGAAGGCCCGGAAGCGCTCCGCATAGGCTCGGGCCGCGGCGGCGTGCGCGGGGTCGGCCTCGATGGTGAAGACCATGCGCACCGGCTCGCGGCTCCCCACCGGCTCCCCGGCCGCGTCCGGCCGTATCCGCACCTCCCGGGCGCATCCGCAAGAAGACAAGGTCGCCGCACACAGAAGCCAGCCCGCGAAGAAGACGGAGACCGTGGCTCTGGTCGTCAACGGAACCATCCTCCGCTCCGGACGGGTGGTCGAAGGACAGGTGGACGAGTGCCTTCCTCTGCTCCTATGCGGGCGGAAGGCGGGTTATGAGGCCGAGCGCGGTGGGGTGGGCGGCACCGGAACCGGAGGCCGTTCCCGCGCCGGGACCTGCGCCGGCGCCGTCAGAAGCCCCCGCAACGGCCGCACTGGGCGCAGGTGGAGTGTGGGTCGAGGTAGAGGCGGCGGCCGGCCATGAGCTGGACCGGCGTCGCCCGCCGGCACAGGGTCGCCGGAAGCCATGAGGCCATGTAGAAGCAGGCGACGGCGAGCACGACCGCCCCCGCCGCAGCCGACGGTGTCAGCATGAGGAGCAGCTCGGAGGAGACGTCCAGAGCCCGCACGACCGCCCATCCGCCGGCCAGGCCCAGGACGAGCCCGCCGGCGGCCACGAGTCCGCCCTCGAGGAAGAGGAGGTGGAAGACCTCGTCGTCCTCCGCCCCCAGGGCTTTCAGGACCCCGAGCTGGGTCTTGCGCTGGAGGAGGGACAGGAGCATCACGTTGAAGACGCCGAGCCCCGCCAGCATGAGGACGGTCGTCTTCACCACGCGGGCCGGCGACAAAAGCCCGCCGACGGCCCGGTAAGAGACCTGGGCCGGAAGTCCCTCCCACCAGAGCGTCGCCTCCGGGAAGTAGGATTCGAGTCGGCGGAGGGTCTGGCGGAGGGTGCTGCCGGAGCGCACCCACACCGCGACGGCGTCCGGCCGCGGGCCGGCGGGACCCGTCGGCCCGGCTCCCAGCCGGTCTCTGAGAGCCAGCGAGTCCTCGAGACCGACCAGCACGGACTCTGCCAGCAGGTCGTCGTGAGCCTCGAACAGGCCGGCCACGACGAAGGCCTCTCCGGAGAACCCGAGCGGGGTCTCGACGCCCACCTGAAGCAGGTCCCCCGGCTCGAGCCCCGCCGCTTCGGCCAGCCGTCTGGGGACCAGCGCCTCCCCGGGTCCCGGGCTCGGCCCGTCCGGGCCTGCCGGCCAGAGGCGGCTGTCCGGCGCGAGGCCCACGACCCACCGCCGGCCGGCCGACGTGAGCGCCTCCCAACGGTCGAAGACCTCGAACCCCCCGACAGGGGCCGCCCAGGCCAGGTCCTCCGGGGGCCGGGCTCCCTCACCGCCCAGCCCGAAGGCCAGGACGTCCGCCGGCAGGCGGAGCACCTCCGTGCGGCGGGCCACGTCGACCGCGCTGCCGTGAGATGCGGCCGAGAGGGTCAGATAGACCACGACACCGGCCGCCAGACAGAGCCCCACCAGGAGGTGGCGCAGGGGCCGCCTCTTCACGGCCCTCAGGGCCAGCGGACCGTACAGAGGCATCCGACGCCCGAACTCCCGGAGCCGGCGCGGGTGCAGGGACCGTACGAGGTTGACAAGCCCCTGCCCGAGCACCTCCAGCAGGCTCAGCAAGCCCCCGTCCCCTCCCTCTCCTCCAGCGCCTGGACCTCGCCGTCCCTCATGCGGACGACCATGTCGGCGTGTTCGGCGAAGCCCGGGTCGTGCGAGACGACCACGAACGTCTGCCCCTTCTCCCGGTTGAACCGCCGGAAGAGCTCCATGATGTCCTCGCTGTTCTTCGAGTCGAGGTTCCCGGTCGGCTCGTCGGCGAGGACGATGGCCGGGTCGTTGGCCAGGGCCCGGGCCACGGCCACCCTCTGCTGCTCACCGCCGGAGAGCTCGTAGGGGGTGTGCCGCGCACGGTGCGACATCCCGGTCGCCTCCAGGAGGGCGGCCGTCCGCGAGGCTATCTCCGCCGGCGGAAGCCCGGCGAGCCTCATGGGAAGGGCCACGTTCTCCTCTGCCGTCAGGTCGGAGAGAAGGTTGAAGAACTGGAAGACGAA
>DPMO01000039.1 GCA_003541445.1 Clostridiales bacterium
TGCCGGCCGTGTAGCCGGTGAGGTAGATGCCCCGCACTTCGGAACCTGTCGGGTCGGCCTCGCCCGCCGGACCGGCGTTCGCGGCGAGAAGAGCGGCGGGTGGAGCGGGCGGCCAGCCGCGGTACCCCGCGACCAAGGAGGCCGAAGAGGTCGAGGACGGACGAGGCCCGCCGGCCCACACGGGCGCCTCCCCCCGGGCGGCCATCCACGCCGGCCAGCTCCGCGCCCCGACCACCACCCGCGATACCGTCTGCCCCGGGGCCCCCTCCTGCCCGGGCAGGGGGACGCTGGTCGGGCCGGGCCAGGGTCCGGCCACAAGGGTGGCCGACATAAGGAGGACAAGGACGAGCAGAAGGCCGGTCCCCCGGGCGGCCATAACCCGGGCGAGGACTCCGGCGGCGGCCGCGAGGGGACGGGCGCCCCTCACGGGCGCCTCTTCCCGCGCTTCTTCCCGGAGGTCGTCCTCCTGGAGGCTCATCCCTGGTCTCACCCCGACAGTCCGCCCCGACGGGTCCCGGGCGGCCCGCCGCCTTCGCCTCGTCGAGCCGGACCGCCCCCGCTGTCACCGGTTCTGAATTGGAGAACCGGGTCCCGTTTCCTCCTGGGTTCCCCTGGGGGGTGCACCCCGCCGGCCCCGCCGGAGGCCGCGGCGAGCGTTTCCGCCCTCTCGAGGTCGGCCGGCGTGTTGAGGTTCAGGAAGAGGACGCCGGGGTCCCCGAAGAGTTTTATGTCATCTTCAGGGACATGGAGGACCCTGGCTCCCTTCACCCCCTCGACCACCCTGAGCCCCGCCAGGCTCCCCTCCCTGGCGAGCAGGGCCTGGAGGCGGCTCAGGCATCCGGGTCCGTAGACGGCATGCAGAGGCTCCACGTACCCGTTCCACCGGGGGAGGAGAAGGTCGAACTTCCCCGCGTGCCGTTCGGCCTCGAAGAGCATATGCCTTATGAAGGCCCCGCTCAGGAACGGCATGTCCCCGGCGAAGACGAACACACTGCAGCCCGCGGCGGCCCGGAGGGCGGAGAAGACCCCGCCGAGCGGACCAGCCCCCGGGAGTTCGTCAGGAATCGGCACGGCGGGAGCTCCGTCCGCGTCCGTCCGGCCCACGAGGAGGATACGGTCGAACTGCGGCTCGAGCACGTCCAGGACACGCCGGCTCTGGGGCACGCCGCCGACACACAGGGACCATTTGTCCGTTCCGCCCAGCCGGCGGCCCCTCCCACCCACGAGGACGGCGGCCGCGGTCCTCGCCGTGCCGGGCCTGCCCGCGCCGCCCGGGACAGCAGCAATCTCCGCGGACCACCTGCGGAGCACAGGCATGGCCCTGTCGACGGCATCCACGAGGGCTTCGAGTCCGGCGGAGGGAGGCCCGGACCGCCCCACGGCGGCCCACCTGGCCAGCACCGGCCCTGCCGCCGGCCTCCCCGGCCTGCCCGGTCCGGGGATGACGTGGATGCGCGGGTAGGGCGTATCTCGGAAGCCCTCGGCAAGGACCAGAGGGTCGGCCCCGGGAGGGAGGAGGGCCATCGCCTCGGAGACGAGGTCTTCCACCCCGAGAGGGTGGTCGAAGAGCAGATCCCGACGGCCGGTCCGGGAGGAGGAGCGGCTCCCCGCGCGGCGGGTGACATAAGCCCCGCCCTCCCATGTCAGCCCCACCACGGAGGCTCCGGCTTCGGCGAACCGGTGGCTGTCGGTCCCCGGCTCATCCGGAGCCACCACGTGACCCGCCTTCTTGAGGGCGACCACCGGCCGGCCCCGGGTCTCGTAGTGCCGGATGAGCTCGACCATGAGGGTCGTCTTGCCGCTCTTCTTGGCCCCGGTTACGAGGAGGACCGGCGGTGCGTCTCGAGCTGGAGGCAAGAGGTCGACTCCTTCTCCGGAAGGGCGGCTCGGCACGGAGCCGCCCGGGCGGTCTCGGCCCCGGCCCCGCCGGGCGCCCCTGCGAACAGGCCCGGCGACGGCGGCTGCGGCGACTCTAACCTTCTCCACGGGAAGGGGACGTCCTCCGGAGCGGACGTGTTCTGCCGGGTCTCAACGCCCAGGCCTTCCCCACATATCCTGACCACGGGTGACTCGATGAACGTCCTCATCCCCCTGGCCAGGTTCTTCCCTTCCGGCCAGACCTCTCACGTGGTCGACCTCGCCGGGGCCCTCGCCCGGTCCGGAGTCCGCGTGACCCTCGTCCACAGCCAGCCGGGGGACCCGGCCTGCCCGGGGCCGGACGAGTACCGGCCCCTTCTGGCCGGGACCGGGGTGGCCGTCCTCTCTCACGACCTGGCCGCGGGCCTGCCGGACGAGGTTCCGGAACCGGACGTCGTCCACGCCCACTCGACGTTGGACTTCCCTCTGGCCGAGCGTCTTGCCCGGCGGCACGGCGCCGCCTTCGTCGTGACCGTCCACGGGCTCGGGTGCGGCCGCATGCTGGCCGGGGCCTCACTGGCCCGGGCGGACGCGGTCATCGCCGTGGGACGGCGGGTGGCCGCCGATGTCGCCGGCCTGGCGGCGGGAAGGGTGGTCGTCATCGAGAACGGGGTGGACACGGACCGCTTCCACCCGCCCGCGGGCGGTCCGCGGCCGCGAGGGAGGACGCCCGCCGGAGAGGAGGTCACGGTCCTGTACGCGGGGCGTGTCGACGGGGAGAGGCGCGCCGGCTTCAGGGAGCTCATGCGGGCGCTGGCGGCCCTGTCAAGGCACCGGCGGGTGAGAGCCGCGGTCCTCTCGGACCGGCCTCCGGGCGTGCCGCTGGCCCTTCTCGCCGGTCTGCGGGTTTCGCTGGACTTCCCGGGCTGGCTGGTCGACCCCTCTCCGGTCTTTCGCACGTCCGATGTCGTCGTGGGATGCGGCCGGGTCATCCGCGAAGGCATGGCCTCGGGCAGGCCCTGCCTCCTCCTCGGCCGCTCGTACCGAGGCCTGGTCTTCCCCGCGGCCCTCGACCCCACCCGGGGACACGACTTCAGCGCCGGCGGACGGGAAAGGCCGCCGAGCGCCGGACGGATCGCAGCCGACCTCTTGCGGCTGGTGAGAGACCGCGACCTCGCCGCGCGGTTGGGAGCACAGGGGCGGGCCTACGCCCTCGCCCACCTCAGCCTGGCCGAGGCGGCGGTCCGGACGGCGGCCCTGTACGAGAAAGTGAGAAGGTGAGGAGGTGACCACCCGCTGCGGAGGGGCCTCAAGGTGGGGCCGAGACGCCGGGGTCCCCCGCCGCGGTGCGGTTTCGGGGGAGAATCAGGGACGGGCGGCCGCGCGCCCGCGGCAGGCGATGAGATGCGGCACGACCGGGAGCCTCACGCGAACGGAGGGGAGGCAGGCGCGGATGGGGTTTGTCCACGTACTGGTCTACGTTCTCGAGGCCTTCATCGTCTTCACCGCCGCCATCCTGGCGACGCGCCTCCTCGGCAAATCAGCCATAGTCCAGCTCACTCCGTTCGACCTGATGGCCATCGTCATCATCGGCACGGTCGTGGCCGAGCCGCTGGTCCAGAACGGAACGGCCGGAGCCCTCCTGGGGGCCGCACTGCTCGTCCTGCTCCATGTCGTCTTCTCCCGGCTCGCTCTCTACGGCCGCATCAACAAGGTCCTCCTGGGCGAACCCACCATCGTCGTCAGACACGGTCGGCTCGTCGTGGAGAACCTGCGCCGCAACAACCTCTCCGTCGCCCAGCTCCTCGCCATCCTCAGGTCGAGCGGATACCCGTACCTCGACGACATCGAGTTCGCCCTTCTGGAGCCCATCGGGCAGGTGAGCGTCCTGCCGCGCGACGGGGCCCGTCCGGTCTCCCCGGACGACCTCGGCCTGCCCCACACCTACCGGGGACTGCCGCTCCCCGTCGTCCTGGACGGCATCGTCAAGAGCGAGAACCTCGCCCTCGCCCGAAAGGACCGGACCTGGCTCGAGAAGGAGCTCGGCAGGCTCGGCCTCAAGGACTCGAGCCGGGTCCTCTACGCCTACGTGGAACATCCCGACACCCTTGTGGTGCACCTGAAGGACGGCACCGTCCGCGCCAGCCGCCCGGAGCGATTGCATTACACACCGGAAAGGTGAAGGCCCGCACCTGGTGTGGT
>DPMO01000040.1 GCA_003541445.1 Clostridiales bacterium
TCGAGAAAGAATACCGTCAATCGCGGTGTAGTTTTCTGAGTGGCGTGAACGCCAACGCTGCCAGCAGCCCGGCAACTGGCCGCGGGTATTCAGCGGGGTGGAGCATACCTTAAACAATACCGTCAACGACGGTAGAGTTTACCGCCAACGGGCGGATAGACTGTAGCCAGCCGCCGGCCACCGGCGGCACAGGCGCTGGTCCGCCCTGCCGCTACCCGTACACGTCCGGCCGCCTCTGCCTCAGCACGGGGATCTGCCGGCGCGCGCCCACGAGCCCCTCCCGCTCGAGCTCGACAATCAAGAGCTCCTCTCCAATCCCCGCCTCGACCGCGATGCGGCCCCAGGGGTCGACGGCCAGGGAGTGCCCGTAGGCCTGGTAGGGGCTCTCACGGTGCCTGGCCGGGGAGACGCCCAAGACGAAGACCTGGTAGTCCACCGCCCGCGCCCTGAGGAGCAGGTGCCAGTGCATCGGGCCGGTGGTGGTGTTGAACGCGGCGGGGTAGACGAGGATCTCGGCCTCGCGGTCGACCATGGCCCGGGCCAGCTCAGGGAACCGGAGGTCGTAGCAAACGGCCAACCCGACGACCCCGAGCGGGGTCCTCACCACCGTGACCGCGTCGCCCGCCGACAGCGTGTCCGATTCGCGGAAGGTTATCCCGCCCGGGATGTCGACATCGAAAAGGTGGACCTTGCGGTGCTTGGCCAGGAGCCGCCCGTCCGGACCGACGAAGAGGGCCGTGTTGTAGACCCGCCCCTGGTCGTCCAGCTCGGGCACCGTCCCGGCGACCAGATGCACGCCCGTTTCCCGCGCCGCGCCGCTCACCGTTTCCCAGGTCGGCCCGGCCGAGCCGCCGGCCGGTTCGCCGTTCTCCGCCGGCATCGCACGCCCGTCCGAGACCGTTCCCTCACCCGCAGGCGCGCCCTCACTCAGGACCGCGCCCTCACCCGGGAGCTCGGGGTACGGCTCGGCGTAACGCCGGAAGTAGCCGTGGGCGTAGGGACAGTTGAACATCTCCGGCAGGACGACCAGCTCGGCCCCCCGCCGCGCCGCCTCGACCACGGCCCGCCGCGCCCGCTCGAGGTTGGCCGTCTTGTCGTCCACAACCCTGAGCTGGCAGAGAGCGGCCCGCACCTTCTCCTTCACCGGCAGCGCACCTCGCACAGGAGCGTCCCGACCGCGGCCTTGAAGGTCTCCTCCCAGGTGCCGCCCTGGACAAGGCCCACTCTCGTCCTCTCGAGTTCCATGCTCTCCATGCTCTCGATCACTCCACGTCGGTGGCCGTCCCCCAACGTCGGTAGAGGCCGTGTTCGATTCCCAGGTGGTCGAGGACCCGCCCGACCGTGAAGCCGACAAGGTCTTCGATGGTCCTGGGCCGGTGGTAGAACGCGGGAACCGGCGGCATGATCACCGCGCCGAGGTCAGCCGCCTCGGCCATGAGGCGCAGATGGCCCTTGTGCAGCGGGGTCTCCCGCACCAGGAGGATGAGCTTCCTGCCCTCTTTCAGGGTGACGTCGGCGGCGCGGAGGAGGAGGTTCGCGCTGAAGGAGCCGACGATGCCCGACAGCGTCTTGATGCTGCAGGGAGCGATGACCATCCCCTCGGTGAGAAAGGACCCGCTCGAAAGGGGCGCGGTGAGGTCGCAGACGTCGTGCGCCCGGTCGGCGAGGGCCTCCACCTCGGCCGGCTCGAGACCGAGCTCGAGCTTTATGGTCTCACGGGCGGCCTCCGAGACGATGACGTGGGTCTCCACGGCGGCCCGCCCCTCCTCCCGGGCCCTCCGCAGGGCGCGCAGGAGCTCCACACCGTAGACGGCCCCGCTGGCCCCCGAGATGCCGACGACCAGCCGCCTCGGGGCCGCCTTCGCCCGCGACGCCCCCCGCCCATGCGGACCGACCACGGATCCCGTCGTCACTCGAGAGGAAGAGTGTGGGTCCAGCAACTCAAGTCCTCCTCCTTCTCAGGCACCCTGCCGCCCGTGCCCGGGGAACAGCCCGCGTGTTCGCCCCGCCGCCCAGCGTGTCTGCCCCGCCGGCGTACGGCTCGTCCACCATCATCCACTTCCCGACGTCGCGGAGGAATCCTGGAGGTTTGGTGGTCGAAGGGGCAAGATTGATGCCGTGGTGGCTTCAGCGAGGCCGTTGCGCGTCCTTGGCCGCGCGCCCGGGCGCATCCTTGGCCGCGCGCCCGGGACTCATCCACCGGCCCATCCCCTCGAGCGGCCCCAGAAGGCCCCTCGGGGCAGACCAGACGGCGAGGAAGGCCCCCATGACGAAGAAGAAGAGCGGGTACCACGGGACCCAGAAGAACGACCGGCGCAGACCGGGGTCGTAGGGCGTGTTCACGAGGACCGCCGCCGCCATCTGCACCACGCAGAGAAGGCTCAGGACCCCGCCGTGCCAGGCGGGCACAGGACTCAGGCCGGGAAGGCGCCGGCCGAGGACGAGGGCCGCCGCCCAAGCGACGGTGCACCCCACGAAGCAGAAAGCCCAAAGGTAGGAAACGCCGAACTCGAGGTAGGTCGGCCAGAGGCGACGGTGGCGCCATGACCGCCAGACCGAGGCGTGGGTGCGGAGAAGGTGCCACCCGCCCAGGGCCCAGCGGTACCGCTGGCGCAGGTACTCCCTGACCCGCAGGGGAATCTGGATGAGCACCGTCGCCCGCGGCTCGAACCATACCTCGCTGGCGTCCCTCTGGATGCGCCAGGTGATGTCGATGTCGTCGGTGGCCGTCCTGGTCGAGAAGCCTCCCACCCGGCGGAGGGTCTCCGTGCGGTACATGGTCGCGCACCCGGAGACGGTGAGGAGGCGCCCCCACACGCGCTGGCTCCTCTTTATGAGGCCGATGATGGCGGCGAACTCGGCCGCCTGGAGGTTTCCCAGTAGGCCGGCCCGGTTCTGCGGCAGGGGGTTCCCCGTCACCGCCCCCAACCTCGGCTGCCGGAGGAAGGGCCTGACGAAGCAGCCGAGACTCCGCTCGCCGAGGGCCGTGTCGGCGTCCAGGACGAGGACGAGCGGGGTCGTCACCAACCCCAGGGCCGCGTTGAGGGCTCCCGCCTTGCCGTGGTGACGGGTGAGCCTGAGCAGATGGAAGAACCCGAACTCGTCGAGGAACGGGCGGACGGCCTCCGCGGTGCCGTCGGTGCTGGCGTCGTCCACGAGGAGCACCCGGTAGTCCGGGTAGTCGAGCCGGCAGAGGTTCCGGCAGGTGCGGGCGATGGCCGCGGCCTCGTTGCGGCACGGCACCACGATCGTGACCGGGGGCCAGGCGTCCGAAGCGGAACCATCGGCACCTGCCGCCGGGCCCGGCGGGCCCTGACCCCTCTCCGCTTCTCTTTCGGTCCTCCACCAGAAAACGAGTCCCCCGACGGTCCAGGCCACGGCCATCAGCGCGGGGTAGATGAAGACGAACCCGGCCAGGAAGTCGAACGCCGTCACTGCCTCACATCCTCCTCGCCTCCTCGGGCCCCTCCCTCACGTCCTCCTCGCCCTCTCGGGCGGGTCTTCGAAAACGGTCTCGGACCAGAGCCAGGGTTCCGCCCACCGCGGCAGGGCCTGGAGGCGGCGCCGCTCCCGGAGGTGATAGCGGGCATGGTTGTACCGGCGCCAGAGGAGGGCCGCGAGCCACAGGACCGCCGCCCAGGCCACCAGACCGAGGGACAGCCGCGCGGTGGCCGTGACCAGCCACGGTACGAAGACGTGGGTGAACCAGAGGCGGGCCAGGAGCCACCATCCCACCGCCACCAGGACCCACCCGGCCCCGACGGTTATGGCCGCCCAAGCAAGGCAGGTCAAGGCGAAGACCACAGAGACTCGCAAGTCGTCGGGCGACGCTCCGGTGGGCAAGCTTTCCCCCTCCCCAGCCGTCTCTCCCCCCGGGCTTGCCGGGGCCTCCGAATGTTGGAGGGCTTGGCCGCCCGCGACCGGGCCGACCAACCGCGCACGACGGGGCGGAGCCATGAGACCTCCGCCTACGGCCGGGTCGGGAGAGAGAGAATTCGGAGAGGTCGGGAAAACCTGGCTTGTCCACCCCTCGGGAGGACTAATACGCGCGGGACTTCCAGAACATGCCTCAGAACCTCGGCCACACCGGGGTGCTAAGAGCTCCTGCGGCCGCAACCTCTCAAGTGGATTGCGAGCATAGCGACGCTGGCGGCCGCCGCAAGCGTCACGACCGCAACTGTTATGACCTTCCAACCGGATGGCCCCGGTCCTTGGTCCTCTGGGTAGCGGTTGCCGTCTGCTTCGGTGGTACTGCCTTGCTCACCGCTCCAGGCCTCATACCGACTTGGGAGAGATGCGATTAGGGCCTCGAAGTCAGTTCCGTGGGGATAGCAATCGGTAAACTCGTCGCGGTAGGTATCCCCTGTCAGACGCCAGTAGCCGTCACTCCCCCGGACGAGTTCGAACGTGTGCTGCTCGCCCTCAAACACGAAGGGCTCTCCATCGTGGGAGAAGACCATACGACCCGAAACGGTTGCCTCAACAACCGCACGGTTCGACGTCACGGTTACCAACACCGGAGAGCTTGAATACGCGCAGTCTATGCATACGAGGTCAGTGTAGCGCCAGCAGAGGAGCGTGTAGCGGATTCTACCCGTCTCGTATTCGTACAACGCACGCCCGGTCTCAGTCGAGCGGTCAACCACGAAGGCGAGGTCTACGGCTTGCCCCGAGGAGTAGCTGCGTGCCTTTGCGGCAAGGTAACATCGTATGGCTGCGATAATCTTCTCCTCGTCTGTCAGTGCGCAATCGGACTGCGACTCTGCGTATGCAACCCTGATGTCCGGCGCATCGACAAGACCGTCTGGGGCAGGACCCGCCGCGACCGTGGCCGAGGCAGCCAGAAGCAACACCACATTCAGAGCTACGGGCACCACGACTCTGCTCATGGACCCTCACTCCCGGCCAGGATCATGGAACACTGTATGGCAAGGTCACGAGTGGCGGTAGCGGATTATGCAATAGAACTCCACTCCCGTCGAATCACAGTCCGCCGTCCCCGTCGAGGTGAGTGACTGACGTCACAATCATGATATACAGAGACCCGTTCAAGTTCCTGCCAATGGCAAGTCAGAGAGTCCGATCTCCCAACCTGGACGGCTCCTGGGCGTCCTCGTCAGAGGCGCTTCGGGAGGTGGAGCTGGACCCTGGCCAGGAGCTCGGCGTTCCTCTCGAGGAGTTCGGCCTGGTCGATACCCCCGTAGTTCAGCAGGGTCAGCTCCTTGGCCACTAGGAGGACCAGATAGTCGAGGAAGGCGCGGCGGTCGTGCCGCCGGGCCCTTCGGTAGTCGGGGTGAAGCGTGTTGATGTCGATGGTCCGGAGGGCCTCGTTGTAGCGGCTCCGCAGCCTCGCGTCCTCGAAAGGCACCTGGCGGTGGTTGAGTCCAGGAGCTGACGACTGACGGGTCCTGCCCTTCTCTCCCTCGACGGCGTCCTTCACGCGGTCCGGGGTCGGTTCCTGCGCTTCCTGCGAGGTCTCGCCTGGACCGCCGGTTTCCTCCCGGGCCCCGGCCCCCTCTTCTTCTCCGCCGGCCGCCCCGTCACGGGCCGCGGCCACCTCGGTGTCGAAGAGGGTCCCCTCGGCCTCGGCTCCGGCCGGGTCGGCGATCTTGACCTTCAGGCCCGTCGCGGACAGGGCCTCTATCTCCGAAAGGGCCTTGCGGAAGGCCTGCCGGATGGCCCGGGTCAGCTTCGCGTCGACCAGGCTCTCCTGCTCCCGGTTGAGCCGCTCGATGCGTCGGACGAGGTCGCGCTCGACCTCCTGCACGGCCGCGACGAAGAGGGGAAAGACCCTCCGGTCGTGCTGGACCCCGCGCCTGCCCGTGGTCTGCTTCAGGGCGGCGAAGCGGACCTCGCCCTGGACCTGGTCGCTGTTCCAGGGGTGGCGGTCGAACTCCGGGTCCTGGGTGATGTCGGTCAGAATCTGGACGCCACCCACGCCGACGACGGCCGCGCGCCGGCGGGCCTGGGTCCGCGGGGTGAGGTAGAGTTCGAACTCCACGTATCCGAGGGGCGTACGGGCCCGGTAGAAGAAGGGCTCGCCCTCGTACCGGCCCGGCCGCACCTGCACGGACCGCTTGCCGTGGACCACGAAGAGCCGGAACGCCTCTTCGGCGAGCGGTCTGCGCCAGCGCTGCTGGAAGTACTCCAGCAGCTTAGGGAGGGTCATGACCCGGAAGGTCCTCTCGTCGACACCTATGAGGTGGACCTCCGTGCTCGGTATCTCGAGAAGCCCGGCCCGCCCGCGGGTGTGGAGGGCCGCCCGGGCGCTGCCCTTGGTGAACTCCAGGCAGAGCGTCTCATCCGAGTCCTGGTGGCGCGTCACGATCTGGCACCGTTCGGCCAGGGTCTGGAAACCCAGGATACCGATGCCCTTCTCCCCGATGACCTCGAGCGACGGCGTCCTGGACTCAGGCTTGATGGACTTGGCGATGTTCTTAGCGATGCGGAGGAGGTCCTCCCGTGTCATGCCGCGGCCGTTGTCCGTGACGACGATGCGCGGCGGCCTGGCCCGCGGCATGAGCCTGACCTGGACGACCCCGTTGCGGATTCCGCCCATCATGAACTCGTCGTAGGCGTTGGCCACGAACTCGTTCAGGGCGTCCCGGACGTCGTTGTAGACGTTCCCCAGGAGGTCGAGGGCGTTGGCCAGGCTCCCGATGGCGAGTTGGACCGTCTCCGGGGCCTGGGCCCCGCCGGCCGGCGACCCGCGGTCGGCCGGCGCCTTGTTGCTGGGCAACTCACGACTCCCTCCCACCGAGGGGGGACACCCCTTCCCCCAGCCCCCCACCATCCCCGGGGCCCTCCGGACCCGGACTCCCCTGCGGGCCCGCTCTGTAGATACCGCGCCTGCATCCGGCCTTCCTTCAACCGGCAGGAGGAACCTCGCCGCGAGGGCGGGGGAGCTCCGACGCAGGGCGGCCCGGCGGAAAGCGGCCCGGCGAAGGGCAAGGGATTTTCAGGAAGGGCGTGGAAACGTCAGGGTATCCTAATGCAACGCGCCGCTCTCGTTCTCGGCCCGCAATCTCTCGTCCGTGGGTCGCCCGTCCTTGAGGGCGGCGCTGGGAGGTGGCGTTGTGGAGTCAGTCATACAGTGGTTCGATCCGTCACTGGGCACCCCGGTCGTCTCGGTCTCCAAAACGGGGTTGACCTTCAACAGGGCGGCGGTGGCCCTCCTGGAAAGCCCCCCCTTCGTGGAGGTGGGGGTGGACGCCAAGGCCAGGGCGCTGGTCGTCCGCCCGGTACAGCGACAGTCCGCCGGGGAGGACGACACCGCTCCGAGCCCCGAGACCGACCGCGCGCTCGCGTTCCGGCGGCCCGGCTCGGACAAGCCCCACGTCAGGGTGACGAGCAGGGACCTCGTGAGGTTCATCGAGGCCTCGATTCCCGAGTTCACGGTCACCGGGACGGAGAGGTACCTCGCCCGCTTCGAGTCGGATGCTGGCTACCTGGTGGTGGACCTCAAACAGCCTCTCAGGCGCCGGCGGAGGAGGAAGACGGGCTGAAGGGTCCGGTCTGCGAGCAGGACACTCCCCGCGCCGCAGGGACCGTCCGTCCGCGCCGCGAACTCGCGGGTATGGGCCGTCTCACGGAACGGCAGGATGAGCCGAAGGAGTTGGCCCTGTGAACTATATCATCAAGGTGACAATCAAGGGCATCGAACCCCCGATCTGGCGCAGGCTCCAGGTGCAAGGGTCCCTGACCTTCGCCCAACTGCACCGTGTCCTCCAGGCGGCGTTCGGGTGGCTGGACTACCACCTGTATCGTTTCTCCTTCGACGGATTGGAGGTTGTAGAGGAGGACCCCGACTTCCCCGTGAGCGAACTCTGGGGAGACCGAGTGCGGCAACTCGACCCGGCCGAGACCACCATCGACTCGCTTTTCAAGAGCCACCGCCGATGCGTCTACGAGTACGACTTCGGGGACTCCTGGGAGCACGAGATCGTCGTCGAGAAGACGCTGGCGGAGGACCAGGGCCTCCCGGTCCCCGTATGCCTGGCCGGGGCGAGACACCGTCCGCCGGAGGACGTGGGCGGTGTGAGCGGCTACGAGAGATTCCTGGCAAGCATCCGGGACGAGAACGACCCCGAAAGGGACGAAAACCTCGCCCGGGCCCTCAAGGACACCAGAGGCCGGCTCTTCGACCCCGAGTACTTCCACCTCGACGAGATTAACGACCGGCTCTCCCATGTGCTCGAGGACACACCCGAGACCGCGGCGGCCCTCTTCATGCGGAAGGGCGGCCTGACCGGCGTGCTGAAGATAGGCTGGTTCGAGCCGGGCATCGTCGTCGGCGACCAGCACTACACCTGGGAGCGCCTGGGGAACCTTCTCATGATGCTCGATGACGACCTGACCATCACCATAAAGGTGAGGAAAAGGCGACCAGGCCGCTGAATGGGCCGGGCATCGCGATGGCTAGCGCGCCTTCGAGGGCGGCGGTGGCCCTCCCGGCCGCCAAGTCGGGGAGAGGAGTACGTCATACAGCATGTCTGACGCCCTCACGGAGCTCGCGGGCTTCATCCGCCAGGGGCTCGAGGAGGTAGAAGAAGGCAGGGCTCGGTCCCTTCTCGAGGACCTGTTCGGGGACCGGTACCATTCGCGTCACTTCGAAACGACCATGGTCCGTGACGCCCTCGGACTGGCCTCCAGAGGCGGGGCTTCCGGGGAGGACCGGACCGCCCCACGGAGGACCGCCCCACGCGCGGCCGAGGGGGTCCCCTTCGCCGGCATCGTCAACCCCGAGAACCCTCCGTCCGGCCCTTACGGCGGAGCCAGCGTCGTATGGTTCCCGACGGAGGACTCCGGCAGCATCATCACCTTCGTCGTGGGTACGCGCGGTCTGTCGCCCGACGAGGGTGTCCTGGTGAGACCGGGCCACCGCCGCCGCGTCGCGGCCCTGCGCCGCCTGCTGGCGAGAGAAGGGGTGGAGTGCTGGACGAAGCCGGACCCCTCCGCTCTGGCGGTGGGGGTGCCCGAGGTTGCACGCCGGCGCTTCCCGGGTTTCGAGAGGGCCCTCCAGCGCTACGGTGAATTCCTCTACTGCGTCGCGAAGGTCCCCCGAGACGACCGGAACCTGGGCCGACTGGTCGTCCAGTCGTTCTTCGACCTCTACGCCTATGAGCGCGGATGGCAGGTCCTGAAGGGCGCCCGCGAGGAGTTCGGCTCTCTCCTGTCGGCCCTCCGGGCAGGGGTGTTCCCGCATGTCAGCCCAGACGAGGTCTACAGGCTGCTCTTGCGCCGCCGTTTCGTCGTTCTGCAGGGCCCGCCCGGCACCGGCAAGACCCGCATGGCCGAGATCATCAAACGGGAGCATTTCGCCGGACGCGGGATGACCATCCAGTTCCATCCCGCTGTCACCTACGAGGACTTCGTCGTCGGCCTCTCGCCCGACACGCACGAAGGCAGTCTTCGCTTCGAGGTCCGCGAGGGCTATCTCCTCCAGGCGGCGCGGGCCGCGGCCGAAGGCCCCTTCCTGCTGGTCATCGACGAGGTGAACCGCGCCGACCTGGGCAAGGTCCTCGGCGAAGCCATATACCTGTTCGAGCCCGGCGAGGTCGGAGGTGAGGCCGGGCGGCGCGTCCTTCTCCCGCACGCGACCGACGGCGGGAGGACGTTCGCCCTGCCGGAGAACCTCTATGTGCTGGCCACGATGAATACCGCGGACCGTAGCGTCGCCGGGATGGACCTCGCCGTGAGACGCCGGTTCGCCTTCGTGACGGTCCCGCCGGACCGGAGCGTGGTGGCCGAACAGGGGTTGAGACTGGCGACAGAGACCTTCGACCGGCTGCAGGACGTCTTCATCGAACACGCCCCTGATGAAGCCCTGGTGCTCCTGCCCGGACATTCGTACTTCCTCGCCTCGACCGAGGACGAGCTCCGGGAGCGGTTCAGGTACGAGCTTTTGCCCCTGCTCGACGAATACCTGCACGAGGGTCTTCTGGGACCCTGCGCGACCGAACTGCAGGCCGTCCGCGACTTCATCCAGGATGCGGTCGGAACCGATGGTCGCCAGTGAGCCGAGGGCCGGGGGCCGCCGTTCCAAGGGCCCCCGCCGGTCGACGGCCGGAAAACGCAGGCGCGCGACGGCGACAGGCTGGTCCCCCGCTCCCGCACAGAGGAGGCTTCATCGCGCCATCGACGGCGGGCCGCCCGTCAGCCTGGCCTTCCAGGACTTCCTTCCCGCCCGCCGGGAGACAGGCTGGGGCAGCTACATCGATGCTTTCCTGCGCATGAACCAGCCGGCCCTCGATGCGCTGGGCGCACGGGTCGAGGTCGTCGGGAGCCCGGATGGACCTCTCGTGAGAGTGGTGCCCGGCACCCGCGTGGGGGCGGTGCCGCTCCGTTCCCCGCAGACCGGTCACGTCACCGCAGGCTTCATCGTGACACCGCGCTTCAGGTGGGCCGGCATAGGGCGGGTCCTGATGGAGACCGGCTGGGCCGCCGCCCCCGACTTCCTCGACCTCCCCATGGTCCCCGGCAGCGGGCGCGAGGTCCCTCCGTGGGTCCTCGCCGGACCGGTCCTGTCCCGGCTCCAGTCCCTCCTCCACTCCATGCGGAGAGGCTACCGTGAGGAGGAGGCGGTCCTCCGCCGCCCCAGAGGGCGGATCATCTGGCCGGAGTACCTCGCGAGGTCGCTCGTCAGGGGGCGATGGGAACGCCTGCCCTGCCGGTTCCCGGACCTCGGGCACGACCCGAGACTCAGACGCCACGCCAGATGGGTCCTTGAGAGGGTCAGGGCCGATC
>DPMO01000072.1 GCA_003541445.1 Clostridiales bacterium
CCGCCTCGACCCCGTGCCGGAGCTGGTGGCCCTCATCGAGAGGGCCCTGGACGACGACCCTCCGGCCGGGCTGAAGGACGGCGGGCTCATCCGGCCCGGCTACTCGGAGGAGGTCGACCGCCTCAGAGCGGCGGCCCGGGACGGCAAGGCGTGGATAGCGGAGCTCGAGGCGGCCGAGAGGGCCCGCACCGGGGTGAAGTCCCTGAAGGTCGGCTACAACCGGGTCTTCGGCTACTACATCGAGGTGACACGGGCGAACCTCGACGCCGTCCCGGCCGACTACATCCGCAAGCAGACCCTCGCCAACGCGGAGCGGTTCGTGACCCCCGAGCTGAAGGAGAAAGAGGCCGAGGTGGTCGGAGCCGAGGAGAGGCTCAAAGAGCTCGAGTACGAACTCTTCTGCGAGGTGAGGGCCAGGGCCGCGGCCGAGGCGGCGCGGGTCCAGGCGACGGCGCGGGCCGTGGCTGAGCTCGACGCCCTGCTCTCCCTGGCCGAAGCCGCCAGGCGCAACCGCTACGTCCGGCCCGAGCTCACCGAGGAGGTCGGACTCTCCATCACCGCCGGCCGCCACCCCGTCGTCGAGCGCCTCCAGGCCGGGGAGGAGTTCGTCCCCAACGATTGTCAGCTCGGGGGCGACGCCCCGGCCTTCGCCGTCGTGACCGGTCCGAACATGGCGGGGAAGAGCACCTACTGCCGTCAGGTGGCCCTCATCGTGCTGATGGCCCAGATGGGCGGCTTCGTCCCCGCCGACTCCGCCCGCATCGGCCTGGTGGACCGTATCTTCACCCGTATCGGGGCCGCGGACGAGCTGGCGGGGGGCAGGAGCACCTTCATGGTCGAGATGTCGGAGACCGCCCACATCCTGAACCACGCCACACGGCGTAGCCTCATCATCCTCGACGAGGTCGGTCGGGGGACGAGCACCTACGACGGGCTCAGCCTGGCCTGGGCCGTCTCCGAGCACATCGCCCGGTCCATCGGGGCCTTGACCCTGTTCGCGACGCATTACCACGAGCTGACGGAGCTCGAGGGGTCGGTCCCGGGTGTGGCCAACTACTGCGTCTCCGTCCGCGAGGTCGGGGAGGAAATCGTCTTTCTGAGGAAGGTCGTCCGCGGGGCCGTGGACCGGAGCTACGGCATCCAGGTGGCCAGACTGGCCGGGCTGCCGGCCGGCGTCATCCAGCGCGCACGGGAGATCCTCGCCGAGCTCGAGCGGTCGGCCGCCCTGGAGCAGGCGGCGAGGGCCAAAGCCGAGGCCGCCGCCGCGTCGGGCGGCACCTTCCACCAGCTCGCCCTTTTCGAGGCCGGGCCGTCGCCCGTCGAGGAGGAGATCGCCTCGCTGGACCTGGTGAACCTCACCCCGCTCGAGGCTTTGAACAAGCTGTACGAGCTCCAGGAGCGGGTCAGGGAAAGGGTCAGGAGCGGGGGAAGGGGGTGAAGGGCCACGGGCCGGATCTGCGTTCTTGAGGAGGCCGTGGCCGGCCGCATCGCGGCCGGCGAGGTCGTCGAGCGGCCCGCATCGGTGGTCAAGGAGCTCGTGGAGAACTCCCTGGACGCCGGAGCGAGCCGCATCGAGGTGGAACTCGTCGACGGCGGCCGGTCGCTCGTCAAGGTGTCCGACGACGGAGAGGGCATGGACGCCGAGGACGCGCGCCTGGCCTTCGAGAGGCACGCGACGAGCAAGCTCTCCAGGCCCGAGGACCTTGACAGGATCACCAGCTACGGGTTCCGGGGCGAGGCCCTGCCCTCGATCGCCGCCGTCTCCCGTGTGAAGCTGGTGACCTGCCCTGCAGGGGCCGCCGAGGGGACGGAGGTCCTCTGTGAAGGTGGGGAGGTCAGCGCCGTGAGGCCGGGCCCGGCCAGGCCCGGCACGGTGGTGTGGGTCCGCGACCTCTTCTTCAACACCCCGGCCCGCCGCGAGGCCATGGGGTCGGCGGCGGCCGAGACGGCCAGAGCGGCGGAGGTCCTGGCGGCGCTGGCCCTCGCGGCCCCGGGGGTCGCGGTCAGCCTCAGGAGCGAGGGAAACCTCCTCTGGTCCACTCCAGGCACCGGGAACCTTCTCGACGCCGTGGCCGCCCTCTTCGGGGCGGCCTTCGCCCGGGGGATGGTCCCGGTCGAGAGCCTGAAGGGGCCGGTCAGGGTAAGGGGTCTCGCGGGCCTGCCGGCCGTCTCGAGGCGTGACGGCAGGCGCCAGCACCTCGTCGTGAACGGCCGGCCGGTGACCCCGCGCCTCATCCGGACCGCGGTCGAACGGGCCTACCGGGGCCTCCTCGAGGCCGGGCGCACCCCCGCTTTCGTCATGGCCCTGGAGGTCCCGCCCGACCGGGTCGACGTGAACGTTCACCCGGCCAAGACCTTCGTCAGGTTCCGGGACCGCAGGGAGGTCGAAGGGGCCGTCTACCACTCGCTCCGGGATGCCCTGGAGCGGCGGGACCTCTTCGCCGGACGGCTGGCGCCCGCGGCCCGGGAACCGGGCGGCCAGGAGGGCGACATTCGCGGCGGCGGTGTGGAGGCGCGGGAGACGGGCCCCCTCTGGGGCCTGCCCGTTCCGGGGGAGGTCCCGGTGGGCCCGGAGGCCTCGAGCCGGCCCGACGCCGTCGACTTCGGCGCCCTTGAACCTCTCGGGCAGGTCGGAGGGCTCTTCATCGCCGCCCGGGGCCCGGACGGACTCTACCTGGTGGACCAGCACGCCGCACATGAGCGCGTGCTCTACGAGAGGCTTCTGGCCGCAGGTCAGAGGGGGGAACGCGCGGCCCAGGTCCTCGTGGCCCCGGAGACACTGGACCTCGGACCCGGGGAAGAGGAGGCGCTGTCCTCGAGCCTGGAGGTGCTGCGGGAGACCGGGTTCGACATCGCGCCCTTCGGCGGCCGCACGGTGATGGTCAGGGCCGTGCCGGCGGCGCTGGCGGGAATGTCGGGCGCCCGGCTCGTGGCCGACTTCCTCGACCGGTTCGGACGCGAGAAGGCGCCCCCCGGGAAGCCCCCGGAGTCCGACCGGATGCAGGCCGCCCGCATCCTGGCCTCCTGCCGGGCGGCCGTGAAGGGCGGGGAAGCCCTGACCCTCGAGGCCATGGGGGCGCTCCTCCGGGACCTGGCCGGCTGTGCCGAGCCCCGCACCTGCCCGCACGGGCGCCCGACGGTCCTCAAGCTCGGGCTAGACGAGATAAGGCGCCGGTTCGGGCGCAGCTAGACGCTTCAGCGTGAGGGAGCGAGAAGCCTTGCCTCCGGTGGTGGTCATCCTCGGACCAACGGCCGTGGGGAAGACCGAACTCTCGCTGGCCGTGGCCCGGCGCCTGGAAGCCGAGATCGTCTCCGCCGACTCGATGCAGGTCTACCGGGGAATGGACATCGGGACGGCCAAACCCGACCGGGCCGTGCGGGCGGAGATACCCCACCACCTCATCGACATCGTCGACCCCGACGAACCCTTCAGTGTGGCCGACTGGGTCTCGCGGGCGCAGCCCCTGCTCGAGGTCATCCGCGAGAAGGGAAAGGTCCCCCTGGTCACCGGAGGGACCCCTCTCTACCTTGAAGCGCTCTTCGGGAGGTTCGCCCTCGCCAGAGGCGCAGAGGCGAACCCGGACCTCCGGGCCCGCCTCGAGCGGCAGGCCCGCCGGTACGGCCCTTCGTACCTGCACCGGAAGGTCCAGGCCGTCGACCCCGCGGCGGCCGCCCGCATCCACCCTTCCGACCTCAAGCGAACGGTCAGGGCCCTGGAGGTGTACCTCACCACCGGAAGGCCCCTGACCCGGCTCGAGAAGGAGGCCGAGGAACGGCTCAGGGCCGAGGGGGGACGGGTCCCAGGGCGGGTGCTGCTGTTCGGGCTCTGGCGCCCGAGGGCGGAACTGGTGAAGAGGATCGAGGCCCGGGCGCGGCAGATGCTCGAGGCCGGTCTCGTCGAGGAGGTCAGGCGGCTCCTCGACGCGGGCTATGACCCTGCCCTGCCCTCGATGCAGGCGGTGGGGTACAAGGAGATCGTGCTTTACCTTCAAGGGCGGGTGGGTCTGGACGAGGCCGTGAGGCTCATGGTGAGGAACACCCGCCGCCTGGCCAAACGCCAGATGACCTGGTTCAGGAGGGACCCGCGCATACAGTGGCTGAAAGCGGGTATCAATATGCAGAGCAGCGTGGAAGATATTGTTACCTCTGTGGGAGGAGAACTATGACCGCCCAAAGAATGTATGTCCCCGCACAAGGCCAGGCGAACCTGAGGAGCGATGGGAGAATAATGGCGCGGACCCCGACCAACCTGCAGGACGCCGTCCTGAACCAGATCCGCAAGGGGAACATTCCCGTCACCGTCTACCTGGTGAACGGAGTCCAGCTCAAAGGTGTGATCAGAGCCTTCGACAACTTCACCGTCATGCTGGAGCACGAGGGCAAGCAGCTCATGGTCTACAAGCACGCCATCTCGACCGTGAGCCCGATGAGACCGGTCAACTACCTCCCCGCTTCCGCGAACGCCGAGCAGCGCCGACCGGCGCCGGCCGAGGGACCCGGCGGCGGCTAGAGGCGCCCCTGATGCGACCCTGCCCGGGGCCCGGGCTCGAAGGCCCGGGCCCCGTTCCGTTTCCCGCCGCAAGGGCACACCCACGCCACCACCCCCCGCACCCCGTGACCCTCGCTCCCGGTCCCCGCGTATGATGAAGGACGGTCGGGCGGCCGTATCGTCCGGGGCGACCGCCCGGCTTTCCGGCACAAGGGGGACAGCCGTCCCGGACGCCAGACGACAAAGAAGGAGGGCGTGCGATGGCCAGGTTCGACCGCCGGCGCATCCCTTCGGGCGGGCTCGGACCGAAGGGGTCCAAGACGGAGGACATATTCGGCCGTCTCGAGCGGGGGGAGACCACCGTGGGGGAGGCCCTCCGTGTCCTGCGCCTGTCGACGGCGAGGGCCGAGGCCGAACCCGACTCCGGGGCCGGCACCTCGGCCGAGGCCAGACTCGACGAGAGCTTCGAGGAACTCGACTCCCTGGTCGGTCTTGACAGCGTGAAGCGCCTCGTCCGGGAGCTCCACGCCTTCATCGTCATCCAGAGACAGAGGGCACGCGAGGGACTCGCGGCCGAGCCCATGGTCCTGCACATGGTCTTCAAGGGGAACCCGGGGACGGGGAAGACGACGGTGGCCCGCATCCTGGGACGGATTCTGAAGTCCACCGGCGTGCTCCAGAAGGGCCACCTCGTGGAGTGCGAGAGGGCCGACCTCGTCGGCGAGTACATCGGACATACGGCCCAGAAGACCCGTGAGCAGATCCGCAAGGCCCTCGGCGGCATCCTCTTCGTCGACGAGGGTTACGCGCTGGCCCGCGGCGGCGAGAAGGACTTCGGCAAGGAGGCCATCGACACCCTCGTCAAGGCCATGGAAGACCACAAGGACGAGCTCGTCGTCATCCTGGCCGGCTACCGCAACGAGATGCAGCAGTTCCTCGAGAGCAACCCCGGGCTCCAGTCACGGTTCCCCATCCAGATAGACTTCCCCGACTTCACCCTCGAGGAGCTCATGAAGATAGCAGACCTGATGTTGCAGAAGAGGCAGTACACGATGACCCCCGAGGCCCGGCGGGTGCTCCGGGAACGCCTGCTCCATCACCGCCGGCTCCCCTACGGGGACGAGAACGCCGGTAACGCCAGACTGGTCAGGAACCTCATCGAGAAGGCCATCAGGCGGCAGGCGCTCCGGCTCGTGGGGCGGCCGAACCTCTCACGGGCCGAACTGATGACCATCCAGGCCGTGGACATGGCCGACGATGAGACAGGGAAGGGGAAGGCTTGAAGGAAGCCATCGTCATCGGCCGCCCGAACGTGGGCAAGACCCTCTTGACCATCAACCTTGCCGAGTTCCTCGGCCAGAGGCGTGTGGAGGTCATGTTCAGGCCGAGGGACGGGGCGGCCTACACGCGCATCTACTCCATCGCCCAGGCCCGGGCGGACCTCGTGGCCGAGACGCCTCACCGGACCCGATGCCTGCAGTCTCTGGTCCTGAGCGTCCCGCGAGGAAAAGGCGTGCGCAAGGTCGTCGTGACGGACACCACCGGGCTGTGCGACGAGATCCACCCTTCCTCGGCGGTCAGACGCGCCATGGCCGACACCATCCGGAGCGTGGCCCGGGCCGTCATCATCCTGCACGTCGTGGACCCGCTTCAGCCTCTCAGCGGGGTCGACCTCGACATCCTCCGCTTCGGCCAGACCCAGGAGGGCTACGCGCTCGTGGCCAACATGATGGACCTGCCCGGCCGGGCGGAACGACTCCCGGAGCTCGTGCGGGCGGCAAGACCTGCGCCCGTCCTGGCCGTCTCGGCCCTCAAGCGCACCGGACTGGGGGAGGTGAGGGCTTTTCTTCGCCGCCATCTCTGACGCTCCCGGCGGACCCGTTCTGAGCCTCGTCGCCGGCCCGGCGGCCGCCCTGCTCGAGGGCCTGGCGACAGGCCTGGCCGTCTTCCTGACGGCCCTGGCGGTCAAGCTCGTGGACGACCTCCTGGACGAGCCGGCCCGGGCCAGGCCGCCCGCGGGGCCAGCTTCGGCCGCGTACGCCTGCCTTCTGCTGGCCCTCGCCGCGGGGCTGTGCCCGCGCGCGGCGGTGTCCCTGTTCCTCGCGGCCTACGCGGTCGGGATGCTCCCCTCACCGGTCCAGCGTCAGCCGACGGGCATGGCCGGGTGGGTCGAGAGCGCGATTGCCGTGACCCTCTCGGCCGCGCTGGCGGGACCGGTCGAGACGGCCGGGTCGGTCCTCACCATGCTCGCCGTGCAGCTCCTCGATGACGCCTGGGACCTCGAGCGTGACCGGAACGAGGCCCGCCCGAACATGGCGCAGGCCGTCGGGAGAGGCCCGGCCGTCCTCCTGGCCGTCGGCGTGTACGGGGTGGCCGCCTGGTTGGACCCCGCCAAGGCCCTGGCGGCCGGCGTCGCGGCTGCGGGAATCCTCACCGGCCTGTGCCCCCTGCCGCCTGCCGGCGGCGACGGGGGCGTGCCGGTCGGTGCCGCGGACGCAGCCGCCGGGGGCAAGGACGGCCGCCGCGCTGGCGCCGTCGCGCGGGGTGAGGCGGTCTTCCGTCTTGCCGCCCTCGGGGTCGCCTCCGCCACGGCCGCGGCGGTCGCGCGACTTGTCCGCCACT
>DPMO01000240.1 GCA_003541445.1 Clostridiales bacterium
GCCACCGGAGGGTTGCCCTTGCCCCGCGTTCACCGTCTGCCCCTGCCCACGCCGTTCCCGGTCGGTCCGGTCAACGCCTATCTCTTGGTCGGGGACCCGCTGACGGTCGTCGACCCGGGGCCCGTCTACCGGCCTGCCCGGGAGGCCTTGCTCGAGGGTCTCGGCCGCCTCGGCTTCAGGCCCCGCGACCTCGAGCGCATCCTTCTCACCCACCCCCACGTCGATCACTACGGCCTGGCCGGCGAGCTGGCCGCGGAGTCCGGGGCCGAGGTCGCCGCCGCCGCCGACGCGGCCGAACGGCTGGGGGGCGCCGGGGTGCGCGGACTCGAGGGTGAGAGGGAGGCGATGGAGGAGCTTCTCGCCCGGTCGGGAGCTCCCGAGGGGTTCAGTAGGGCCCTCTTCGAGTCGTGGTCCGGGGCCGACGTCTTCGCCGTTCCCGTGAAGGTCGACCTCCTGCTGGCCGAGGGGGATGTGATTAAGGGGGGAGGGGTGACCTGGCGGGTCCTCCACACCCCCGGACACTCCCCGGCGTCCCTCTGCTTTCACGACGAGGCCGGCGGGAGGCTCCTGTCCGGCGACACGCTCCTTCCTCACATCTCGAGCAACGCCCTCGTGGACTTCCGGCGGGCGGAGGACGGCAGGCCGACTTTTGTCCGGGAGCGGAGCCTCGAGGCTCTCATCGCGTCCCTGCGCCGGCTGGCCGGCCTCGAGCTCCGCGAGGTCCTGCCGGGTCACGGTGAGCCCTTCGGCGGGCACCGGTCGGTCGTGGACGAGAGGCTGCGGCACCACGAGCGGCGCAAGGAGGCCGTCGCCGACGTCCTGCGGGGCAGAGGCCCCTGTCCCGCCTTCCAGGTGGCCCTCGCGCTCTTCCCGGAGCAGCGGGAGCCGATGGGGCGGTTCCTGGCGCTGTCCGAGGTCCTGGGGCACCTGGACCTCCTCGAGGCGGACGGGGTCGTGAGGCGGCTTGCGGATGGGGGCGTGGACCTGTACTCGCTGGCCTGACGTGCGAGAGTGTACGGGAGAAAGGAAGAGGAAGAGGAAAGGGCGCAGGAAGTACGGAGGTGGGACAGTGGACCTAGGGATAAAGGACAGGGTGGCCGTCGTCACCGGCGGGGCCCGGGGAATCGGTAGAGCCATCGCCCTGGAGCTCGCCAGGGAGGGGGCCAAGGTCGGCCTCCTGGACATCTTCGAGGAGGGGATGGCCAAGACCGCGGGCGACATCAGGGCCATGGGCGGGACGGCCCTCGAGGTCAAGGCCGACGTCGGGGATGCCGACCAGGTGAACGCTGCCTTCGAGCGGTTCGGCGCGGAACTCGGACCGGTGACCATCCTGGTCAACAGCGCTGCGGTGCTGGACAACATCTCCAAGATCGAACTCATGGACCCGGCGCGGTGGGAGAGGGACCTCAGGGTCAATCTCACCGGCATCTTCAACTGCGTCCGGGCCGCCCTGCCGTCCATGCAGAAGGAGATGTGGGGCCGAATCGTCAGCATCTCCTCGGTCGCCGGCGTCCTCGGCGGGTTCGGGCAGGCCGGGTACTCGGCCACCAAGGCCGGGCTGATAGGCCTGATGAAGACGGTGGCGATGGAGCAGGGGCGCTACAACATCACGGCCAATGTTGTCTATCCCGGCATCATCGCCACGGAGATGTTCCAGTTCATGCGTGAGGACATGAAGGACCGCATCAGAAAGCGCATCGTCTTCCGTAAGGAAGGTGAGCCGGAGGACGTGGCCTGGGCCGTGGCCTTCCTGTGCTCAGAGAAGGCCCGGTACATAACCGGGACCACCCTGGACCTGTCCGCCGGTATCACGCTGTTCACGTTCTAGAGGCGCCGCCTTCACGCGGGGACGAGGCTTCACAGAAAGGAGGCCGGTCGGTGGGTAAGTACCAGTTCTTCAGTATCAAGGTCGAGGACGGCGTGGCTCTGGTGACGATGAGCCGGCCGCCGGTGAACGCCCTGAGCGCGGGCCTTCTCCAGGAACTCGGGGGTGTGCTCGACGAGGTCGAGGGAGACCCGGAGGCCCGGGTTCTCGTCCTGGTGGCGGGTGAGGACGTCAGGACCAAATCCCGGAAGATGTTCTGCGGGGGGGCGGACATCTCCGAGTTCGGGTCGGCCTGGAGCTCCGGGGAGGCCCGGGAGTTCATCGGGCGCGGCCAGAGGCTCCTGACCCGCATCGAGAAGTTCCCGAAGGTGACCATCGCCGCCCTGAACGGTTCGGCCTTCGGGGGCGGGACGGAACTGGCCATGTGCTTCCATCTGAGGGTCCTGGCCGAGGAGGCCGAACTCGGCCAGCCGGAGATAAAGCTGGGCATCATCCCCGGCTACGGAGGAACCCAACGCCTCCCCCGCCTGATGGGTCGGACCCCGGCGCTCTACCACATGCTTACCGGGGACCCGATTCCGGCGGCGGAGGCCTTGAGGCACGGGCTGGTCAACTTCGTCGTCCCCCTCGACGAGGTCCTCCCCAAGGCCATGGAGCTCGCCAAGCGCCTGGCCCAGGGGCCGCCCGTGGCCCAACGGATGGTCCTCGAGGCCGTCCGCGAGGGCATGGACAGGCCCCTCGACGAGGGGCTCGAGGTGGAGCTCGAGAAGATGGTGGCCGTCACCAAGACGGAGGACGCCATCGAGGGGGCCATGGCCTTCATGCAGAAGAGACCGCCGAAGTTCAAGGGGAAGTAGAAGGAGACGGACCATGCAGGGGACGGGCGGCCCCGGGGCCGAGCCCCGGGGCCGCCGCCCGCTCGGAAGGGAAGGGGTGCTGCCGCTGCGCTACCGCTACCGACCTCCGGTCAGCCTCGGCGAGTTCGAGGAGATGCTCGGGCGGCTTCTCGACGAGATTCCCGATGTGCTCCTGGAAGGGCTCAACGGTGGGGTCATCATCGAGCCGCAGGGCAGGCCGTCGCGCGAGGCCCCCGGGATGCTGGTTCTCGGCGAGTACCACCATACCCCGCACCTCGGCCGGTTCATCGTCCTCTACTACGGGTCGTTCGTGCACACGGCCGGGTCGA
The DNA here is from genome assembly GCA_003541445.1 of Clostridiales bacterium. Classification (GTDB taxonomy): domain Bacteria; phylum Bacillota; class Sulfobacillia; order UBA995; family UBA9673; genus UBA9673. The sequence continues at coordinate 3,012 of DPMO01000240.1, forward strand.
GCCGGAGGCGCTGGGAGGAGGAGATGAGGGCCACCCTGAGGCACGAGCTCCGGCACCACGTCGAGGACCGGGCCGGGCTCCGCGACCTCGAGCGCGAGGACAGGGAGGCGATCCGGCGCTACCTCGAGGGCTCGGACCGCGGCTAGGGGGCGGCGCGAGGCCCCGGGAGGGCCTGCGGAGGGATAACCTCCGGCCCTGTTGAATAGGCTTTTCCCCAGGTCTCTGGAAGGCGGGTGGTGTCTTGTCCGGGAGAGGGAAGTTGCGCGTGGGAGTCATCTTCGGCGGCCGGTCAGGAGAGCATGAGGTCTCCCTCATGTCCGCCAAGTCGATCCTGCAGAACCTCGACCCGGACCGCTACGAGATCATCCCCATCGGTATCACGAAGGAAGGTCGCTGGGTCATCACGGCAGACCCCTTCCGCGCCCTCAAGGAGGGCCTGGATGCGTCCGGGCCTTCGTCGCGCCCCGTGGCCCTTCTCGGAGACCCGGGCGTCGAACCGAAGCTCGTCGAACTGCCGGGAGAGATGCCGGGTGAGTTGCCGGACGAGGCCCTCGGGAGAGGGTCGGCGCTCCCGGCCCTCGACGTCGTCTTCCCCGTCCTCCACGGCCCCTACGGCGAGGACGGCACCATCCAGGGCCTTCTCGAGCTGGCCGGCCTGCCCTACGTCGGGGCGGGAGTCCTCCCTTCGGCCTGCGCCATGGACAAGGGGATAATGAAGGACCTCTTCGTGAGGCACGGGCTCCCGGTGCTCGACTACGTGGTCTTCAAGCGGAAGGAGTGGCAGACGGACCCTGAGGCCGTCATCGCCCGCATCACGTCGGCTCTGCCGTTCCCCGTCTTCATCAAGCCCTGCAACCTCGGGTCGAGTGTCGGCATAACCAAGGTCCACCACCTGGGCGAGCTCGCCCCGGCCATCGAGGACGCCGCCCGCTATGACCGACGTCTCATCGCCGAGAGGGGGCTCGAGGGAGCTCGGGAGATAGAGTGCAGCGTCCTCGGCAACGATGAGCCGGAGGTCTCCGTCTGCGGCGAGATTCTTCCGTCACGGGAGTTCTACGACTACAACGCGAAATACGTCGACGGCACCTCAGGGCTCATCGTTCCGGCCGACATCCCGGAGGACGTGAGCGACAGGGTCCGTGACCTTGCCAGAAGGGCCTTCCTGGCCGTCGACGGCAACGGCATGGCCCGGGCGGACTTCCTCGTCAGCCGGGACGGGTCCGAGGTCTACATCAACGAGCTCAACACCATCCCCGGGTTCACGAAGATAAGCATGTACCCGAAGCTCTGGGAGGCCTCGGGTCTTCCCTACGCCAAGCTTCTCGACCGCCTCATCGAGCTCGCCCTCGAACGCCACGAGGACCGGAGCCGGAATCTCACTTCCTACGAGCCGCGCGGGTAGGCCGCACCCGGCCCCGCGTTGCAGGCATGCGACCGGGTGCAGGTGCGGCCCCCCGCGCAGGCACGCCTCCAGGTGCGGGCGCAGGCCGGCGGGCCGTCTGTGACCGGCTGGCGACCAGGCCTGCCGCGGGCCGAGGAGGCGCACGAGGAGGGCTTCTCAATGGCTGAAACCGTCGACACCGGCCAGCCCGCCTTCGGACAACCTCTCGGGAAGGCCGTGTTCTTCGGGGGGGCCATCCGCACCCTGAGGCCGGACCGCCCCCTCCTCGAGGCGGTGGGGGTGGCCGGCGGGAGGATCGTCTGCACCGGTTCCCGGGCCGAGGTCCAGAGCCGCCTCACGACCGGTGACGGCCGCCGGCCGCGGCCCGTCGACCTCAAGGGGCTGGCCCTGTTCCCGGGTCTTGTCGACGCCCACACCCACCTGGGCAGCTACGGCCTCCGCCTCGACTGGGTCGACCTGGACGGCGTCGCGAGCCTCGAGGAGGCCTGTGGGACTGTCGCCCGGGCCGCCGCCGGCGCCGCCCCGGGGAAGTGGGTCAGGGGAGGAGGCTGGAACAAGAACCTCTGGGCGGGCGGGCGCCTGCCGACCCGGGCCGACCTCGACCGCGCGGCGCCCGGGAACCCTGTGGCCCTGTCCAGCAAGGACGGGCACGCCCTCTGGCTGAACTCCGAGGCTCTCAGGCGGGCCGGCATCACCCGGGACACGCCGGACCCGCCGGGCGGGGAAATCGTGCGGGACCGGTCGGGGGAGCCCACCGGCATCCTCAAGGAGAAGGCCATGGACCTCGGCTACCGGGTCGTAGAGCAGCCGTCCCCGGAGGAGTACGCCGCCTGTCTCGAGCGGGCGGTCAGGCTGGCCAACGCGCACGGCCTGGTCGGCGTCCACGACATGGAGGGCCGGTCGTCCTTCCGGGCCTGCCAGGCTCTTGCCGCGGCGGGCCGGTTGAGCCTGAGGGTCTGGATGTACCTCCCCGCGGAGCACCTGGGCAGCCTGGAGGACGTGGGCCTCGAGGGAGGTTTCGGAGGCCCGTACCTGACCGTCGCCGGCGTGAAGGCCTTCCTCGACGGGGCCCTGGGGAGCCAGACGGCCGACCTTCTCAGGCCCTACGAGGGAAGCCAGGGCCACGGGCTCCCGACCATGGAAGCCGAGGCCTTCACCGACCTTGTGGCCCGGGCGGTCCGGGCCGGGCTTCCCGTGGCCGTCCACGCCATCGGCGACCGAGCCAACCGCAAGGCTCTCGACGCCTTCGAGGCGAACCTCGCGGCGACGAGGGCCGCCCGCTTGAGGCACCGCATCGAGCACGCCCAACTGGTCCATCCGGACGACATCCCACGCTTCGGCCGCCTCGGCGTCGTGGCCAGCATGCAGCCCATCCACGCTCCGTCCGACAGAGACATAGCCGAGCGCTATTGGGGGAAGCGCTGCGCCGACGCCTACGCCTGGAGGGCGCTCGCCGACGCGGGGGTGGAGCTCGCCTTCGGCTCCGACGTGCCGGTGGAGACCCTGGACCCCATCCAGGGGCTCTACGCCGCCGTGACCCGCAAGCACCCTCTCGACCCCGAGCGCGGGCCCTGGTACGCTGAGCAGGCCCTGACCCTGCCTGAGGCCCTGTGGGCCTACACCGGCGGGGCGGCCAGGGCGGTGGGCGCCGAGCGGGAAATGGGAACCATAGAGGTCGGGAAGCGGGCTGACTTCACCGTGCTGTCCGACGATGTCCTCGCCGACGGCTTCGACCCGGAGGCTCTCCTGCGGGTCCGGGTGGTGGCGACGGTCGTCGGCGGGAGCGTCGTTCACGGCGAACTCTAGCCCGGACCGTGGGCCGTGCCGGCGCGGGCCTGGCGAGGACAGGATTTGGGCGCCGGAGCGGAGAAACGAGGCGGGGAGTTCACGGCTGTTCCGCAGCCGTCACTGTTCGTGGAGGTGTCCCCCGGATGGCCGACACCAGCGGGTCTCAAAAGACCGAAGACTGCATCTTCTGTAAGATAGTCGCAGGCGAGCTTCCCGCGGAGGTCGTCTACAAGGATGACGAGACCGTGGCCTTCGCCGACATAAACCCGGCCGCTCCGGTACACCTCCTGGTCATCCCGCGGAAGCACTACACGAACGTGGTCGAGGCCGCCGCCGACGACCCGGCCCTCATTGGACGGATGTTGGCCGTCCTGACCCGGCTCGCCGGGGAGAAGGGACTCCTGGAGGACGGGTTCCGCATCGTGTGCAACACCGGGACCCGCGGGGGCCAGTCCGTTCCCCACCTGCACTTCCACCTCCTCGGGGGGCGGTCCATGGCCTGGCCGCCGGGTTAGCCTGGCCGCCG
>DPMO01000238.1 GCA_003541445.1 Clostridiales bacterium
TCAGGGTCCCGGGGGTTCTCGGCCGGATGCTGGCGGGGGTCCTCGGCATCTTCGGGTGGAAGCCCGACAGGACCCGGCGGTGAGGCGAGGCCGGCCGGAGGAGAGTCCGGCCGGCCTCGAACGTTTGAGACCGCCTGCTGTAGGCCCCCGGGTCAGAGGGCCCTCTCGACCTTACCTGACCTGAGGCACCGCGTGCACACGTTGATGCGCTTCGTGCGGCCGTCCATGACGGCCTTCACTCTTTGGAGGTTCGGACTCCATACACGCTTCGTCTTGTTCTCGGCGTGGCTGACGGAATGACCCGTGCCGACCGTCTTTCCGCAGATCTCGCATCTCCTGGCCATCTTCAAGAGCTACCTCCGCCCTGAGGGTTTCACGGCCTGGACCGGACAAGGGGCGGTGCCGGTCCGCGTAGACTCAGTCGACCGGACCGCTCGGCAGGGGGCCGGCAGGCTGGGCGGCTTGAATCCTCGTCCGGCACCGGCCACCCGGCCCGGCACAACGCAAGCATTCTACCACGTCCGGCGGTCCCTGACAACGCGCGGAGGTCCTCATTCATGCCCCCGCCGCGGAGGGGACTTGCCGGGTTGTTGGGACCAGGTCGTAAGAGTGGTGCGAAGGATAAATAATGAGAGGCGCCGAACCAGAAGCGCCGGCCGGGCCGGCGGGCTCCTGAAGCGCCCGGTCCACGAAGAGAACAGCTCCCAGGAAGGGACTTGGAAGTGTCGGGCACGCAGACCGACATCGGGAAGATCGTCATCGCCGACGAGGTCATCGCCACCATCGCGGGGCTGGCGGCCACGGAGTGTTACGGCATCGTCGGGATGGCCGCGCGCCGCCTGAAGGACGGTATCGCCGAGCTTCTGGGCCGCGAGAACCTGAGCCGCGGCGTCGAGGTCTCCTACAGGGACGATGCCGTCCGCATCGACCTGAACGTCATCGTCGGCTACGGAACGCGGATCTCCGAGGTGGCCTCCAACGTGTCCCGGCAGGTGAAGTACCGGGTGGAGCAGGCCACAGGCATGAAGGTCGGCTGCGTGAACATCAACGTTCAAGGGGTCCGGGCGATCGGGGAGCGGTAAGCGGGAGGCGCATCTTGACCGAGGATAAGCTCCTGACCGGGGCCAGGCTCAAAGACATGGTGAAGGCCGGCTACCGGTGCCTCACCGACAACAAGGAAGCGGTGAACACCCTGAACGTGTTCCCGGTTCCCGACGGGGATACCGGGACGAACATGTGCCTGACGGTGGCCGCCGCGGTGCGCGAGATGGACAAGGTGACCTCCTCCGGCCTCGGCGAGGTCGTCAAGGCTCTCGCCTTGGGCTCGCTCATGGGGGCGCGGGGGAACTCGGGGGTCATCCTCTCCCAGCTCTTCAGAGGTCTCAGCAGGAGTCTGCAGGACCGGCGCACGGCGTCACCTCTGCAGTTCGCGTGGGCCATGCAGGAGGGCGTCGAGACGGCCTACAAGGCGGTGATGAAGCCCGCGGAGGGCACGATCCTCACTGTCGCGCGCGAGGCGGCCCGGGCTTCGCTCGCTGCGGCGAAGAAGGGGGCGGACCTCGAGGGAGTCCTGTCGGCGGCCCTGGAGCGGGGCCGTGAGGTCCTCGACAAGACCCCCGAGATGCTTGCCGTCCTGAAGCAGGCCGGGGTCGTCGACGCCGGCGGGGCCGGGCTCGTCTTCCTGCTGGAAGGTGCCGTCCAGGGTCTCAGCGGGGCTCTGGTGGTGCCCGGGGAGCGTGAGGAGGCGCCCCTCCTCCGCGGCGAGCCGGAAGCGGGCCCCGCTGTCCAGGCCGGGGACGGAGCCGCCGAACCGTCCGAGCCGGACATCGTCTTCGCCTACGACACCCAGCTCCTCGTCAGGGGCGCCGGGCTGGAGGTCGACCGGATCAGGAGCCAGCTCGAGCCGCTCGGCGACTCCCTGCTGGTCGTGGGTGAGAGGACCCTGGTGAAGGTCCACGTGCACACGAACGAGCCGGACCGCGTCCTGGCCGTGTGCCTGGCCCATGGAGACCTTTTGGAGGCGTCGGTCGAGAACATGCGCGAGCAGCGTGACGCGCGCCGGCATTCCCGCGTGGCGGTGGCCGGGGCCGCCGGGGCCGCTTCAGGGGGCGCGGCTTCGGAAGAGGGGCGGACCTCCCAGTTCGTTGCGCCGGCCGACCCCGGACCGTCGGCGGATTCGGCGCGGCTGGGGGTGGTCGTCGTCTCGACGGGCGACGGACTCGAGGCGGTCTTCCGGAACCTCGGAGCGGACATCATCGTCAGCGGCGGGCAGACGATGAACCCGAGCACGGAGGACCTCCTCGCGGGTGTGGAGAGCCTCCCGGCCGAGGAGGTCCTTCTCCTTCCCAACAACGGCAACATCCTCATGGCCGCCGAGCAGACCCGTGAACTCACCTCCAAGACCGTCCATGTCGTCCCCACCCGCTCGATCCCCCAGGGGATAGCGGCCATGGTCTCCTTCAACCGGAGCCTCGACGGGGCCGAGAACGCCGTCAAGATGAAGCGGGCTCTGGCCCGGGTCAAGTCAGGGGAGGTCACCTACGCGGTCCGGGATTCGAAGTACAACGACATCGAGATCCATGAGGGTGACTTCATCGGCCTCCTGGACCGGGACATCGTGACCGTGGGGAGCGACCCGCTGACCGTGCTGGCCGGTCTCGTCGGCCGCATGGCCGACGCGGAGACGGAGATCGTGACCGTCTTCTACGGCGCCGAGGTGACCGAGGAGGAGGCCGCCCAGATCGAGTCCAGGCTGTCGGCGAAGGCCCCCGGGCACGAGATAGAGGTCCACCGGGGCGGTCAGCCCGTTTACCGCTACCTCGTCTCTGTGGAATGACGCTCTCGATCGGTGATGACCTGTATAACCCGCGGCGTTGTGTTCCATAATAGGCTCCGGGGAAGACGTTTGGAGGAAATACGCAATCCTCCCCCAGAGGCTCTTCCTCCGGTTTCTCCTCTCCCACTGGCGGTCCGGCAGGACCGCCCTTTTTTTCGGGGGTGGCGACGCGGTGGACGGCGTTCCGATTCGGACAGACCTTGCCAACGAGGCGAGACAGTTCGTGCAGGCGGCCCGTGGAGTGGACAGCATCCCCGGCGTCGAGGTCGAGGAGTACTCGACGACGGAGTGCCGGGTGACCCGGGTGAGGGTCACGACGCCGGAGGCAGGGCGCGAGCTCGGCAAGGCTCCCGGCCTCTACGTCACCATAGAGGCTCCGGGACTGTTGAAGCGTTCAAGGCCCGTCCAGGAGGAGGTGGCGCAGACCTTCGTGAGGGAGTTCAACAACCTCGTCCGCCTCGGGGACGATGACGAGGTCTTCGTCGCCGGCCTGGGGAACTGGCAGGCCACGCCTGACTCACTGGGCCCGCGTGTCGTCGGGCAGCTTCTCATCACCAGACACCTGACGGGTCTCCTCCCCCCGGAGCTCCGTGGGGGGCTTCGCTCGGTGGCCGCGGTGGCTCCCGGCGTCATGGGGCTGACGGGCATCGAGACGAGCGAGATCATCCTGGCCGTGACCAACCGGATGCGACCGGACGTCGTGGTCTGCATCGACGCCCTGGCGGCCAGGTCGGCCGAGCGAATCCTGACGACGATCCAGCTCGCCGACACGGGGATTCACCCGGGTTCGGGGGTGGGCAACAAGCGGGTGGGAATCACCCGCGAATGCCTCGGCGTGCCGGTCATCGCCGTCGGGGTGCCCACGGTTGTGCATGCGGCGACCATCGCCCATGAGACCATCGAGCTGCTCGTCGACAAGTTCAGGAACCGGGCGCAGTTCTACGAGATAGTGAGGGAGATGGACGCGGAGGACAAACGGGAGCTCATCAACGAGGTTCTCGCCCCGTCACTGGGAGACCTCATGGTGACCCCGAAGGAGATAGACGTTCTCATCCTGGAGATGTCGAAGGTCCTGGCGGGAGCCCTTAACGCGGCCTTCCATCCGAAGATAGACCTCGACCGGCAGGACCTGACGGAGTACTTGCAATAGAAACGTTGTAGCGGGCCTCGTCGCCGGGGACTGAGGGTGCCCTTCATCCTGACGACCGGCGGGACCCTGCACCATTTGCGCCTCCCCCTGCTGTTTGAACGAGCTATCTCCGGAGCGCTTCTACCTCAGCCCAAATGATATAGACAACGCCAACCAAGCCAAGCACTTGGCTGATGACAAGGAGAGGGGTCCCTACATATTGCAACATCCCTTGGAACAACTGTGCATTCCAACTTTGCACGTTTGAGCCGAAGATTGCTGCAGTGATGTATCTACAGCAATAGGTCAATACAGCCAACCCTATAAACCCCAAGCCAACGGTTCTTCTCACTAACACATCCGCCTCCTTCTCAGAAAGCACCAGCCAGGAAAGTAGAAGCACGTACAAACTAATTTTGAAGGTTCTATCTGTCAAGTGCTGTGATATAGCAGCCAGATAGCAGCAGCAGGTGACCCGAGCCCTGCGGCATGGTATAATTTCCTTGCTGCTATCCCCTTCAAGGAGGCCCACAGGTTGCAACTTGCGATCTGCCCGGGGAGTTTCGATCCGGTGACGAACGGGCATCTGGACATCATCGAGCGGAGCTCCCGGATTTTCGACAAGGTGCTGGTGGTCGTTTTCACCAACCCCCTGAAAAGCCCGCTGTTCAGTGTCGAGGAACGCGTGGAAATGCTCCGGGAGGTCACCCGCGATTTGGCCAACGTCGAGGTGGACCATTCGGACGGCCTGCTCTCTGACTACGCCCTCAGCAAGGACGCCAAGGTCATCGTCAAGGGGCTCAGGGCGGTGTCCGACTTCGAGATGGAATTCCAGATGGCGCGCATGAACCAGAAGCTGGCGCCGTCAGTCGAGACGGTGTTCATGATGACTTCGACCGAGTTCTCCTACCTCAGCTCCAGCATCGTGAAGGAAGTGGCCAGGTTCGGCGGATGCGTGAGAGAGCTGGTGCCTGAGGTCGTGGCCAGGCGGCTGGCGGAGAAGTTCGGCCGTCAGGCCCGGTAAAGACCGGCCGATAGAGAGCAGGCCGGCTACCTCCGCGCGCCAGGTGGCGGGCCGGGAAGCACTCGGTTCGCGTCGAGCCCGTCACGGTGGTCGTTGATGGCTGGCTGGAGTCACGGCCCCCCGGCCCACGTTCCGCTGTTGCCGTCCTGACGGTGAGTTCCGGTGGTCTAGTATATTAGAGGTCGCGGCAGGCAATGCGCCGTCCGTCCAGCGTCACCCGGGAGGTGCGGGTCTTGCGCCGGTTCAGGTTCACCCTGCCGCGCCCTTTGCGCTCGCCCCGGTGGCGCCGCGCGGCGGCGGCCGGGCTCGTCCTTGCGTTCATCTCGTACCTGGTCCTCTGGGTCTATGTTCCGTCCCGGTTCGTGACGGTCGGTCCGGGACCGGCCCCCGACGTTGCCACTCTTGTCGTCCCCCTTGACGAGAGCCTCAGAGAGGCGGCCGGACGGGGGTCCGAGAAGGGACGCTTCCTTCTGACCACCATCCAGGCCTCCCGGGCCAGCCCTTTGGAGCTCTACAGGGCTCTCACCGACCCGCTCGTCGACATCCGCCCCAGATGGAGCGTCATCCCCCGCGGCATGAGCGACGAGGTCTACAGCCGGTGGGGGCGGGCCGCCATGGCCGAGAGCCAGGCCGTGGCGGCGTGGCAGGCCTGGCTGTTGCTCGGCAACGAGACCGGTGTCGTCTCGGACGGCGGGGAGGTCCTCTTCGTCTCGCCCGACAGCCCGGCGCGCGGGAGGCTGCGGACGGGGGACGTCGTTCTTTCCTGGTCGCTCGGCGGGACGGTGAGGTCCTTCGTCCTCTCCGACGACTTCGAGAGGGGGCTTGCGGCCGCGTTCCACCGTGAGGGGAAGGCGGCCGCCGAGCTCACGCTCCGGCTGATGCGGGAGGACGAGCCGGTGACCGTCAGCTTTCCCGTCACCGCTCCGGACCTGGCCGCATGGCCCTTTCTGGGGCTGGTTCTCACCGCGGTGAACCCCAGGACCGACCCGCCGGTGCCCGTCGCCTTCCTCCCCGGAGACATCGGAGGCCCCTCCGGCGGTCTCATGCTGTCCCTCCAGATAGTGGATGACTTCACTCCGGGCGACCTTACCGGCGGCCGGGTGGTGGCCGGGTCGGGGACGATCGGCCCGGGGGGCGTCGTCGGCGCGGTCGGCGGTGTCGGGAAGAAGATCATCGGTGCCGTGCGGGGCGGGGCGGAAGTCTTCCTCGTTCCGCACGAGGACTACGTCGAGGCTCTCC
>DPMO01000146.1 GCA_003541445.1 Clostridiales bacterium
CATCTTCCCTTCTTCTTCGTAGAGGATGTCGATGTTCGCCGCGGCGCAGGCGTTGCCGGGCAGCCAGTGGGTGCAGGTGTCGACCTCGCAGTGCACTACCGGACCGGACAAGGGCCTTCCCCTCCAAGGTTGTTCGGCGGGGTCGGCCGGAGACCGCGGCGTCCGCCTACGGCGTCCGTCCGCGGCTCCCGGCTGCCCGCCCGTCTCGGGGGATAGGGTTTGCCGGGGACGGCGAGGTTACTCTCCGGTCACATCTCACATCGCTCCGCCGGACCGGAGGCGGGGTTTTAGAGGGCGTGGATGGTCTCCCTCATCTTGAACGTGACGTAAAGGCACATCGGGAAGAAGACGAGGATGAACATGGCGTAATGGGCGATGTCGAAGAGGCCCCCCAGGAAGAACGCGAGGAGGGTGTAGACGGCGAAGAACGCCCACTGCAGGTTGGTGAAGAGCCGCAGACGCCCCAGGAAACCCTGGCAGGTCCCCGTCCGCCTGGCCGCCGCCGCGAGGAAGAGATAGTAGAGGCCGAAGAAGAGGTAGTCCGCCGCCCCGAGGAGGTTGGAGACCACCCTCGGCACCTCCAGCCACGCCCAGAGGTCGAGGGTCTGCGGGACGCCCAGGTAGCCGAGAGGCCACAGCCACTCGATGCCGCTGAACCACATGAGGACATCCATGACCAGGTGGGAGAGGATGCCTCCCCCCAGGCCGAGGGCGAACCCCCTGAGGTAGTCCCGTCGGGGTCCCGAGGCCAGAAGCCAGATGACCCCCACCACCACCGCCGTCGTCAGGATGCTGTGGGTGAAGGAGCGGTGCATCTTCAGCGCCAGGGCCGCGTTGAAGAGGTACATGGGTCCCAGGACGAAGAAGTCCACGTCGGGGATGAGCGCCCCCAGCACGAAGCCGAACTTGAGCCCCTTGGCCCTCTCCGAACCCTCAGGCGTGTCCTGCGGCTTGACGACAGCCTTGGCGATGCAGGCGCCGGCGAGACCGTGGAGTCCGGCCTGCGACATGCCTACCCCTCCCCGGGTGAGGTCGGCCCCGTCACCGTCACCCCGTTCCGCACGGGGCTGCCGGGGGCCGCCCTTGTCGTTGAGCGACCCTCGCCTTCACGGTCGCCCCTCGAAACCTTCTCTCCTTCCGGCCGCGTTTCCTCCGGGTCTTCAGTGTCTTCAGTGCGATGCGGGGCTCACCTTCGTGACCCGGTGCCTTTGACCCCGGCCCGGCTCGGGGCGGGGGTCCCGGTTCATCGAGGAGGGCGAAACGGGCCTTGATTTGGCGAGAAGTGGAGGAATAGCGAGAAGACGTGAAGAAAGGCATCGCATCCGGTCGATTTCCGGGCGTTCTCAAGCGCGGGCCGACAGACCCCGCGAAATCGTCCGGAGGCGGAAGGAACTGGTCGGGACAGATGGGCTGGGGTTCGTCCGCTTGCCGCTCTCCCCGACAGAGGTTCGCCTCGTCCGGCCCCGGGCGGGCGGCTCTGGCCCTGGTGCTCGTCGGGGTCCTGGCCGCGGTCCTGCTCGCGGCCTCGTGCCTCCGGCCGCCCGAAGGACCGGACGGGGCCGCCCAGGAGAGCGGTGGCGCTGGGGGAGAGGGTTCCCCTGCACCGGGGTACGAGGACCTCCTGGCGACTCCGGCGGCCGAGGAGCTGCCCGGACGACTCGTCGTCTACTTCCTCGACGTCGGCCAGGCTGACGCCAGCTTCGTCCGCACCCCCGGCGGGAAGGTCATCGTCATCGACACCGGGGACTCCCCGGACGACGTCGTGGGTTTCCTGAGGGCGAAGGGTGTCGAACGGGTGGACGTCCTGGTCCTGTCGCACCCGCACGCCGACCACATCGGCGGGGCGCTCCGGATCCTGGAGGAGTTCGAGGTCGGTGTCCTCTACGACAGCGGGTTCGTTCACCCCACCTGGGTCTACGAGGAGACGCTGGCCAAGGCCCTGGAACTGCGGGATGCCGGGCGCCTCACCTACGTGGCGGCCAGGGCGGGACAGGTGCTCGAGGTCGACCCGTCGGTGTCGGTGACCGTGCTCCACCCGGAGGAGCCTCTGGGGGACGAGGCCAACGACGCCTCGGTCGTCCTGAAGATGGTCTTCGGGTCCTTCTCGGTGCTGTTCACCGGTGACATAGAGGAGGCCGGCGAGAGGGCCGCCCTCGCCCGTTCGGCGGAACTGGGCGTCGACCTGGGAGCGACGGTCCTGAAGGTCGCGCACCACGGGAGCAGGACCTCCACCGGGCCTGAGTTCCTGGAGGCGGTCCACCCCGAGGTGGCGGTCATCCAGGCCGGAAGGGACAACCCCTACGGCCACCCGAGTCCGGTCGTCCTGAGACGGCTGTCCGAGGCGGGCGTGACGGTGTACGTCACCGCCAGCCACGGCACGGTCATCGTCCACAGTGACGGTGAGGACTGGGAAGTGGTCACCGGTCATTGAGGCGCCTGCGGTCCCGGCGTCCGGCCGTGCGGTCTCCGGACCGAGACGGGGAAGGGGTGGGGGAGACGGAGTTCCTGGTGACGGTCGACCGCATCGAGGGTGACTCGGCCGTGCTCGTCCCTGCGGCCGGGACCGACGGCAGGGGCCCGCGGGAGGCCAGG
>DPMO01000029.1 GCA_003541445.1 Clostridiales bacterium
ACGGCCGACGTGCCCCTCGACCGTCGGCCTCGGGAAGTGCGGGATGTCCCGGTAGGGAATCACGGCGGCCTGCCGGACCTCCTCGGCCAGAACGCCGAGGCCCGACCCGAGCACGACGGCCGCCTCCGGCCGGCGCTGCTCGAGCGACGCCCTCTCCGCTATGTACCGGGCGGCCTCTCCCGCCTTCACCCAGACGGATATCTCTTTCCCGGCGTTCTTCGGCACCGGCGTCCCCCTTTTCACGAGTCTTTCAGCCTGCGGGCCCGCCCTCTACGCCCGCATGTCATCACTCCCGGCGAGGAGCGCCGCGAAACTCCGCCCGCGCCCACGGTACCCCGTCAGACTCGTCAGCTCGGCCAGCGTGGCCGCGAGGTCGGCGAAGCTCTTCCTGGTCCCAAGGTCGACCCCACGGGCCAGTCCGGTCCCCTCGATCAGGACCGGCACGTACTCCCTGGAGTGGTCTGTGCTCGGAGTGGTCGGGTCGCAACCGTGGTCGGCCGTGACGACCAGGACCCCGCCCTGCGGATGGTCCAACACCGCCTCCCGCACGCGGGGGAGCTCCCGGTCGAACTCGCCGAGGGCCCTGGCGAACCCCTCCGGGTCGTTGCGGTGGCCGTAAAGCATGTCGAAGTCCACGAGGTTCGCGATGACAAGGCCCTGCTCCAGAGTCGCCGCCTCCCGGACGACGGCCTCGACGGTCGCCCGCAGGCCCGCGGCAGGGACGTGCCTGGTGACGCCCCGCCCGGCGAAGATGTCCCTCACCTTGCCGACCGCCGTGACCTCAAGGCCCGTCCTGACGACGTCATCGAGCAGGGTCGGGCCGGGCGGGGGAAGGCTCCAGTCGCGCCGCCCGGCCGTGCGGCGGAAAGAACCCGGCCGGCCGACGAAGGGGCGGGCTATGACCCGCCCGACCAGGAAGGGAGGTTCCCGGTACAGCTCCCTGGCCTTCTCGCACATCCGGTAGAGCGCTTCGACCGGGATGACCTCCTCGTGGGCCGCGACCTGGAAGACACTGTCGGCGGAGGTGTAGACGATGGGCCGCCCCGAAGCCAGGTGCAGAGGCCCGAGCTCCTCGATGATCTCCGTGCCCGAGGCCACCTTGTTGCCGAGAACCGGGCCCCCGATGTACTCCTCGAAGGGCTCGAGCATCTCCGGAGGGAACCCGTGGGGATAGGTCGGGATGGGGTCCCGGGTCACGAGCCCCGTCAGCTCCCAGTGCCCGGTCAGGGTGTCCTTCCCCGGGGAGACCTCGGCCATGCGGCCGGCCGCCCCGCGGGGCCTGAGCGGGGGCACGCCCTCGATGTCCCCGGTCAGGCCGAGCCCCATGGCGGCAAGGTTGGGGAGGTCGAGCCCGCCGACAGCCCTCGAGAGGTTGCCCAGCGTGTCGCTCCCTTCGTCCCCGAAGGCCGCGGCGTCCGGCAGGGCCCCCACCCCGACCCCGTCCAGGACCACGATGACCAGGCGCGAGAGCCGTCTAGGCTCTCGGGTGGCTGTTCCGGTACTGTTCACGGAGCCTCTTGCGGTTGATGTGGGAGTACACCTGGGTCGTGGAGATATCCGCATGTCCCAACATTTCCTGGACGGCCCTCACGTCGGCACCGTTCTCCAACAGGTGGGTCGCAAAGGAGTGCCTGAGGGTGTGGGGTGTTATGGACTTCTTGATGCCCGCTTGGGCGGCGTACTTCTTGAGAATCTTCCAGAACCCCTGACGGGTCATCCTCCGGCCGTGGTGGTTGACGAAGAGGCTGCGCTCCCCGTGGTCCTTGACCAGCTTGGGCCGGCCTCGGGCGAGGTAGTCGGCGACTGCGTTGCAGGCGATCGAGCCGAGCGGCACGATTCGTTCCTTGGACCCCTTCCCGAAGCAGCGCACATGACCCAGCTCGAGGTTGACGTCCGCGAGCGTCAGGGACACAAGCTCGGACACGCGCATTCCTGTGGCGTAGAGGACCTCGAGCATGGCCTTGTCGCGGAGTCCGTTCGCCGTCGTGACCTTCGGCTGCCGCAGGAGCGTCTCCACCTCACGCACGGTCAGGACCTTTGGGAGCCTGCGGTCGAGCTTCGGGGACTCGAGGTTGGCCGTCGGGTCATGGTCGACGATACGCTCACGGACGAGGAACTGGTAGAACGACTTGAGGGCCGCCAGCCGCCGGGCGATGGTGGCCGGGGACCTGCCCTGCTTCTCCATCTGCAGGAGATAGGAGATGATGTTGGCCCTGGACGCGTCCCGCAGGGAGACAAGGTTCCCCTTGCTGCGCAGGTAGGCTGAGTACTGCCTCAGGTCCCGACCGTAGGACTCGAGCGTGTTGGGAGCCAAGCCACGCTCGACACTGAGATAGTTGATGAACTCCCCGATGAGGTCCTGCATACCTGCTCCCCTGACGCCACAGTGACGGTCCTCAAGGAACTTGCCGTGAGGAGGCCGGGTTGTCGAGCCTTTTCTGGCAGCTGTCCGTCGGCACTTCTACGCCGTACCTCTGATTCCTCCGGGGAGCCATACTTGCGGCCGCCTCCGCCCCTCGGCCCCTCGGCCGGATATGGCCAGCCCCCGGGTGCCGAGCCGGACGTGGATCCGGCCCGGGCGACCTTGTCGCACGGCTCCTCAGGCCCGGGAGGGAACAGGAGCGTCCTGACCCAGGCCAGGCCCCACTGAAGAACAAGCACCAGGACGACCAGGAGAACCGCCAGTTCCCACAGGCTGAGCCGGGGCCGTTCCGGGCCTGAACCCGTCTCCGGACGCATGCGCCGGACTCCGAAGACCGGAGTCCTGCCCGGGTCGGGCCACCGGCGGGCTGCACGCGACTGTCCCATGTGGGATTAGTATTGCCCTCGTCGCCGGAACTAGAACGCGGCTAGGCCATGGCCTCCTCGAGAGGCGTGAACTCGAGGTCGTGGGCCTCGGCCACGGCCTTGTAGGTCAGCCTCCCGGCGTAGACGTTGACACCCTTGGCCAGCTCCGGATATTCCCGGACCGCCCGTTCATAGCCGAGGTCCGCGAGCCTGACGGCGTACGGCAGAGTCGAATTGGTGAGAGCGAAGGTCGACGTCCGCGGCACCGCGCCCGGCATGTTGGCCACCGAGTAGTGGCAGACCCCGTGCTTGACGTATACGGGGTCGCGGTGTGTGGTCACCCGGTCGATGGTCTCGACACAGCCGCCCTGGTCGATGGCCACGTCCACGATGACGGAGCCCGGCTTCATCGTCTTGACCATCTTCTCGGTCACCAGCTTCGGCGCCTTGGCCCCCGGGATGAGGACCGCCCCCACGAGAACGTCGGCCCGGGCCACCGCCGCGGCCAGGTTCACGCTGTTGGAGGCGAGGGTGACCACCCGGCCGCCCCACAGGTTGTCTATCCAGCGGAGCCTCTCGGGGTCGATGTCGAGGATGACGACCTGAGCTCCCAGCCCCAGGGCTATGCGGGCGGCGTTGGTCCCCACGATGCCGCCACCGATGATGATGACCTCCGCCGGGGGGACACCGGGGACCCCCCCGAGGAGCACGCCCCTCCCTCCGTGGGGCCTCTCCAGGAAGTGCGCCCCTATCTGTGTGGCCATGCGCCCGGCGATCTCGCTCATCGGAGTGAGCAGGGGAAGCGTCCGGTTGACCTCGACCGTCTCGTAGGCTATCCCGATGATCTTCCGCTCCAGCAGGGCCAGCGTGAGGTCGCGGTCGGCGGCGAGATGGAGGTAGGTGAAGAGGATCTGCCCCTCATGGAAAAGGTCGTACTCTTCAGGGAGCGGCTCCTTGACCTTCAGAATCATCTCGGCCTCGTCAAAGAGCCGCCGTTTGTCACTCACAATGGTCGCCCCCACCTCTCGGTAGTGGGCGTCTTCGAAGCCGCTGCCGATGCCGGCTCCTTCCTCGACGAGGACGCGATGGCCTGAGGCCCTGAGCGTGGCCACTCCGCCCGGAGTTATGGCCACCCTGGCCTCAGCCGTCTTGATCTCCTTGGGAACCCCGATGATCACGCCAGTCGGACCTCCTCTGTGTTCTGGACAAGCCGGGTTCTCGCGGCCGGTGGGATGCAGTCCTTGCGGCCGGCGTTGAACATCTTCTGGCCCGCCCGGCGTTTCCCTCCGCGGAAAGAGTCTGACTCGCGTGGACGGGAGGAGCGGCAGGAACACGGGGGCGGGAAGGAAGCGGACCGAGGCGGCCGGCCGACCCCGTCAGAGCCCCACGATCAAGCCCATCAGGAGAGGCGTCACGAAGGCCTCCACCAGACTGCCGGCGACGAGCGCCCCGGCCAGGACGAGGCAGGTGAACGTGTAGGCGAGGAACTCCTCGGCGAGATTCACCCTGAACCCTCGCACGCGCCGCCTGACGACAAGGACAGCGAAGGCCAGAGAGGACACGGCGAGGGCGAGCACCGCCGGGACGACGACCAGGTTCTGCGGCACGATGGCCAGGAGAGAGAAGGCCATGCCCTTGAGCCCCATCTCACTGAAGAGGAAGCCCACGGAGAAGCCGATGACGAACCCGCGGACGAAGATGATGACCATCGCCAGAGGCACGCCGACGACCGTGGCTCCGAGGATCCAGAGGAGCCCGGCGGTCTTCAGGTTCCCCAGAGCCGACTGGCGGAACACCACGGCGCCGTCGATCTCGCCGAGCTTCTGTCCCAGGCCCCTGAGGAACACCTGCATGTACTCCAGGAGCTCGACCTTTTGCTCGACCGAGAGGGCGTTGACGGCCAGGGCTCCGAAGGACACCCCGATGACGAAGAGAAGGCAGACGAAGAAATAGTACGGAGCCGAGCTCCGCAGGTAGCCGCCGAGCCCGTCCTGGAACTGGCCGATGAAGGACAAGGCGCACTCCCCCGGGTAAGGAGCATCACCCCAACCCGTATTCGCCGGGTCGGTCCCTTATGCAGGGTGCGTCTCCGGCCGGTCCCCGTCCGCCGCCCGGCGGCGCCGCCCACGGGACCTCTGCCCGGCCAAGAGCACCCGACCGTAGCGCCCTCCGGCTCCCGGAAGGATGTCCAGAGCAGAGGTGTCGCCCCGGGCAGCCGCTATCCGCGCCGCCAGCTCGCGGCCGACCACCTCGGCCAGCTCCTCCCCTGTCGCCTCGTGAAGCACCCGCATCTCCGTCCCGAAGGCCTCGAGGAGGACCTCCAGGGTCTTCGGCCCGACCCCGGGCACCTGCCGCAGGGGGACGTGGCGGACATAGGGAGGACGTCCGCCTCCTTCCCGCCCCCTGCGGCCCGCGGCCTCCTCCGGGTGCGGCTCCCGGGCGGCGAGCTCCTCGACCCGGTCGAAGACCCCACCGACAACCCCGGCCCGCCCGCAGGACGGACACCTGCGGCGCCCCCCGTCCCGCCCCGGGCCCGGGCCGTCCCTCTCTCCAGACACCCAGCCGCAGGAGGGGCACCAGGCCCGGTGGTACTTCCCGAGCCGCGGGTCTAGGCCGTAGTTGGCGGCGACCGCCCCGACCCGCACGGCTCCGGCCAGGGCCTTGAAGTCCAGTCCGTCCGGGCCCTCCTCAGGGAGGAGGACGTTGTGCTCCCTCGCGATGGTCTCCGGCGAGTGGGCGTCCGAGTTGGAGAGGAACGTGAACCCGCGGAGGGAAGGCACCCTGTCGGCCATGGCCGTGTCCGCGCTCAACCCGAGTTCCACGGCAGGCACGAACTCCAGGGCCCTGTCGCTGAAGACCTGCCGGAGGTCGCTGCCGCCCTGCCCGAAGAACCCCTTGTGGGGGGTGAACACGTGGGCGGGGACGAGAAAGCCTCCCTCGCGGCCCACCCACAGCGCGAGCTCGTCTCCTGACGCCCGGGCCTTCTGGGAACTCAGGCCGATGTTGCTCACGCGCCGGGCCAGGAAGTCGGAGAAGCCCCGGCAGACCTCGAGGTCAGGCAGGAAGCAGAGATGGTGCACGGCTCCGACACCCTCCTCCTTGACCTCTACCTCCGAGGCCAGGACGAGGAGGAGCGGAACGTCGCCCTTCCAGCGGAGCCCTCCGCCGCCGGGTGTCTCAAGGTCCCCTGCGCCGACCAGGTCCTCGAGCTCCTTGAGGACATGCGGGGAGTGGGCGTCCACGATGCCCACGGCATGAAGACCCTTGCGAGTGGCGCTCTCCTCGATGATGCCGCGCACGGTCAGCCGTTCGGAGGCCGTCACCTTCACGACCCGGCCCGCGGCCCGGCCGACGTGGACGTGAAGGTCAGCCAGCACCGCCGCGCCCGACCCGGCGGCCGTCGTCAACAGGAGGCTCCTCCGCCCCCGGGGTCCCGGCCGGTCTCAGGCCGCGTCCCGAGCACGACCGCGGCGAGGAGGAGGCCGGCGACCGTCTTGGCGTCGCGCAACCGCCCTTCCCCGGCCATGGCCGCCGCGGCCGTGAACGGCAGAGCCACGACCTCCACCCGCTCATCCTCCTCGGGCTGCGGCCCGACCCCGGCCTCCTCGTCCTCGAGTTCGGCGAGGTAGATGTGAACGACCTCGCTGAGGAACCCCGGCGAGGAGAAGACCGAGGCTAGGAGCTCGAGCCGGGCGGGACGACGGCCGGTCTCCTCGAGGAGCTCGCGTACCGCACACGCGGCAGGGTCTTCACCGGGCTCGAGAGTCCCCGCCGGCAGCTCAAGGAGGGCCTCACCCACGGCGTAGCGGTACTGTCTGACGAGGATGACCTCCCCGCCCGGGGTGAGGGGCACGACGGCCACGGCCCCGGGATGGTCGACGACCTCCCTCCGGGTCGTCCGGCCGCCCGGGACGAGCCGGACCTCGTCGACCCGCACCCCGATGAGTCGCCCCGAGAAGACTCGTTGAGAAGAAAGGCGTTCTTCGGTCCCGGCCATACCGACCCCCGTTCGTGCCCGCTGTTCGCCGCGCCTGACGCCTGGGGCAGGCCCCGGGCCTGCTACGGGTTGAGGTCCCGCATCTCGCCCTTCACCAGATAGAGCACCCATTCCGAGAGGTTGGTCACGTGGTCGCCGACCCTTTCAAGGTGCTGGGCGGCGAACAGCAGGTGTGTGGCCTGTCTTATCGTCCGTGGGTCCTCGAGCATGTAGGTGAGGAGTTCCCGGAAGACCTGTCCGTAAAGATGGTCGACCTCGTCGTCACGGGACGCCACCTCGAGGGCGAGGTCGACGTCCCGGCTGACGAAAGCCCGGAGGCCGTCGTCGAGCATCGACTCGACCACCTCGGCCATGCGAGGGATGTCCACCAGAGGCTTTATGTGCGGTTCATGCCCTATCCGCAGGGCTATCTTGGCGATGTCGACGGCGTGGTCGGCGATCCGCTCGAGGTCGGTCACGGTCTTCAGGGCCGTGCCGATGAAGCGCAGATCGGCCGCCATGGGCTGCTGGAGGGCCAGCAGCATCAGGCACTTCTGCTCGACATCCTTCTCGAGGTCGTCCACGGTCTCGTCGCCGTCGATGATGGCCTGGGCGAGGTCGAGGTCCTGCCGTCTGAGGGCCTCGACAGACCTGGTGACGGCCTCCTTGACGAGGGCCCCCATCTTCAGGAGGTCCTCGCGCAGCGAACCCAGCTGGGTCTCGAAGGAACTCCGGGCGCGCACACCCGGACCCGCCGGGGTCGCCGCATCCGCCGTGGTCATGACACCCACCCCCTCAGCCGAAGCGGCCGGTGATGTAGGCTTCCGTCCGCGGGTCTTTCGGCCGCGTGAACATCTCCTCTGTCGGGCCGTACTCCACGAGCTCCCCGTGCAGGAAGAACCCTGTCCTGTCGGAGACCCGACCGGCCTGCTGCATGTTGTGGGTGACGATCACGATCGTCACCTCTTTGCGCAGTTCGGTCATGGTCTCCTCGATCACCCGGGTCGAGGTCGGGTCCAGCGCCGAGCAGGGCTCATCCATCAGCAGGATCTGCGGACCGTTGATGAAGGTCTGCGCCAGCGAAACACGCTTGCGCATGCCGCCCGAGAGCTGGTGCGGATAGCGTTCCAGTACGCGACGCGCCTCGGGAATGCGCACGAGTTCGAGCATGCGCAGCACCTCGGCCTTGGCCTCGCTGGCCGACTTGCCCTGGTGCAGGCGGATCGACTCGGCAATCTGCTCGCCCACGGTAAAGACCGGGTTGAGCGAGGTCATCGGCTCCTGGAAGATCATCGCGATGTCGGCGCCGCGCACGCCGCGCATCGCGGCCTGGCTGGCATTCACCAGGTCCAGCATCTGGCCGTTGCGGCGGCGCAGGTGCATGTGCCCGGCGACGATCTTGCCACCGCCGTGCTCCACCAGCCGCATCAGCGCCAGCGACGTGACCGACTTGCCCGAGCCCGATTCGCCCACCACGGCCAGCGTCTCGCCACGGTCCACATGGAACGACAGATTGCGCACCGCGTCGACCACGCGCTCGGAGGTGGCAAAGCGCACGCTCAGGTCTTGCACCTGCACAACGCGCTGCTCGGGCATGGCAATGACGCTGCTGGCACTCGGCTGTTTGGTTGCTGTCACGACAAATCTCCTGCTGTCCTGCTTGGCGGCTTCGGCTTCTTACCGATAGATCGACACAACCGGCGCTTGCGCGCCGCGTGCGAACCCGCGGTACATCCCTTCGGTGTTGAACGGCAACGCGACGTTGCCCTTCGCGTCTACGGCAATCAGCCCACCGCGGCCATTGATGGCCATGAGCTTGCGCATGACCACGTCGTCGGTTGCATCGGCCAGTGACTTGCCGGCGTATTCCATCTGTGCGGCCACGTCGTAGGCAGCCACGGCGCGGATGAACATCTCGCCCGTGCCGGTGCACGACACCGCCGCCACGTTGTTTGCAAAGCAACCCGCGCCAACGATGGGCGTATCGCCCACGCGGCCGACCTTCT
>DPMO01000071.1 GCA_003541445.1 Clostridiales bacterium
GGCCAGGAACTCGGGCAGGTTGAAGCCTTCCCGCTCGAAGGCTCCCGCGACACAGATGATGCCGTCGACGTTCGGGTCGTCGGCCACGAGGTCGAAGCACTTCACGAAGACTTCTGGGTAGAGCTTTCCGATGGCCGCAGGCCACACGTCGAGCGGGTTACCGGGCTCCATCCAGTCCGGGTAGATGTCGGCGAGGGCCTTCAGCGTCTCCGGGGTGAGCCGGGCGAGCTCGAGACCGTACTCCCCGATGGCGTCCGCGGCCATTATGCCGCCCCCGCCGGAGGCCGTGACCACGGCGATACGGCGCCCGCGGAGCGGCGCCAGGCGCAGGAAGGCCTTCACGCTGTCATCCATGTCGTCGGTGTCCCGGAGCAGGACGGCTCCCGCACTCTCCAGGGCGGCCTCATAGACCTCGTAAGAGCCCGCCAGGGAGCCGCTGTGCGAGCTGGCGGCTTCGGCCCCGGCCGCGCTCCGCCCGGTCTTGTAGACGAGGACCGGCTTCTTCTTCACGGTCTCGCGCAGGACGTCGAGGAACAGCCGCCCCTCGCCGGGCCTCAGGCCCTCCATGTGGATGGCCACGACCTTGACCCGAGGGTCGTCGGCGAGGTGGCGAAGGGCCTCCGGGAAGCCGACGTCGGCCTGGTTGCCGATGTCGATACCCTTCCCGAGCCCGGTGCTGGGGCCGAGGTCGGTGGCGAGGAAGAGGCCCGTCTGGCAGACGAGGCCGGTGGGCAGGGCGGGCCGTCGCGTGATGGGCATGAAGGAGGAGATGAACCCGTCGAAGACGTTCACCGTGCCTAGGGTGTTGGGACCCAGGGCACGGGCCCCGTGGGCCCGGAGCACGGCCATGAGCTCGGCCTGGATCTCCGCCCCGGTCTCGTCGGCCTCGGCCATGCCCTGAGGCACGAGGATGAAGGACTTGATGCCGCGCTCACAGCAGTCCCGCACCACCTGAGGGACCATCTCCCGCGGCACGGTGATGATGGCGAGGTCAGGCACTTCCGGCAGGTCCGCGGCCCGCGGAAAGCACGGCACCCCGAAAATCTCCGAGGCCTTCGGGTTGACGGCGTAGAGCCGGCCCTTGTAGCCGTAGTTGACAAGGTTCTCGACGATGTTGAAGGAGCCGGGGCCCGTCTTGCGCGACGCTCCCACGACCACGACCGATGCGGGGTTGAAGAGCCTCTCCATTGTCTCGGCGTCGTAACTCACTTGGCCACCACCCTCGGGAACTACCCCGGCACGGAAGAAACCGCGCAGGTTGGAGTAGCTTTCTAGCCGGCCGGCGTCTCTTCCTGCCGTTTGGTAGGTTTCCGAGGTGAAGGCCTGCACGGGGCGGCCAAGGCCGCGCCGCCCGCAGGAGCTCCCTTCCCGGCGACCGCCGAGCCGCCGGCCTGGGCCTGGACCATGGCCGCTCCGGCGAAGACGGCGAGGATTCCGGCGAACATGGTCGGGTTCAAGGCGTCACCCAACAGCGCCCAGGCCAGGACGGCCACGATGGTCACCGAAGAGGAGCTTATGACCGAGGCCCTGGCCACGGTCTCATGGTAGAAGGCCGCCGTCAGGGAGACCTGGGCTCCCACGTTGAAGAGGCCGGCGGAGACCATGGCGAGCACCGTCGGCAGGGCGTCGGGGTGAGAGCCCGCCCAGCCGATGAAGGCCGCCATCTTACCCGTCGCCACCACGACGGCCCCGACCGCCCCGAGCCCGGCGACGCTGAAGGCCGACAGGATGGCGAAGGAGTCGACCCCCCGCCCGTGGGCCAGCCGTGTGCCGACACCGCCCAGGGACCACGTGAAACCGGCCGCGACGCCGAGGGGGACGGCCCACAGCCACCCCGGCCCGACGGGGACGTCCGCCCCCTGCCCCCATGAGAGGAGGAGGATGCCGCTGATGAACACCCCGACCCCCACCCAGGCCGTCCGGTTCAGCCTCTCTCCCAAGAGCGCGGCCCCGAGGAGCGCGGACCAGATGACGACGGTGTTGCCGGCGGGAGTGGCGACCACCGCGCCACCGAGGGCCAGGGCCTTGACGAAGAGCGGGTTCCCCACGGCGTACATGGTCAGGCCGACAGCGCCGAGCCCGGCGAAGAGCCGGCGCCCCTCCGGGCGGCGGAAGAGCCCGGCCAGACGGGAGCGCCTGGAGGAACTCAGCAGGGTGGCGGCGACCGAGAAGACGAGGGTCGGCAGTCCGGCGAACACGGTGACGAGGAAGGGGTCCACGGACGGGGCGGCCGCGCGCATGCTGAGGCTCTGCAGGGCGTAGCAGACGGCGGCGATGAAGGCCAGGACCTGGCCCCGGCTCGGGCTCGGCAGTCGCACAAGTCAACCTCCCTCGACCCGGCGTTTCTCGGCGGCGGGCCCCGCTTCTCCGGGTAGCAGGCGGAGCCCCGCTCCTCCCGGCGGCAGGCGGAGCCCGAGGCCGGGTCTAGGTACGACAGTCTAGGGCCCGACCAGCGTGGCCCTTGTCCCGGCCTCGACCCCGTGGGCCGCCGCCCACCCCGCGGGGACCTCGAGGACGTAGCGGGCCGGGGCGGTCTCGAAGGCGGCGCCGCCCGGCGCCTTGGTCACCACCCCCGTGACGACGCCCTCCGCCGAAAGGGTGATGATGTCGAGGCCGAACCTCATGCCTTCCATGGTGAAGGTCCGGGGCCGGGTGTCGGGGTAGACGAAGAGCATCCCCCGGCCGGTCGGCAGGGCCTCGCGCCCGGCGAGCCCCTGCCGGCGCTCGCATGGGGTGACGGCCACCTCGACGGCCACCGTGCCTCCGGGAAAGGCGACGGCAGATATGCGCCTCGCGCTCGCGACGAAGCGGTGCTCCCGGACAACGAAGCCCACGACCACGACCGCGACAGCCAAGGAGGCGCTGACCAGGGTGAGGACGAGGAGAGCCCGCCGGTTCCAGAAGCCCCGGCCCGACTTCCGGGGTCGGCGGCTCCGGCCGGGCGGCTTCCCGCGCAAGGTCACGGCCTCTCGCGCGCCAGGAGGGCCGCACCCAGGGCGCCCGCGTACTGAGCCAGCTCGGGCACGACCACCTTCATGCCCAGCTCAGCCTCTACCGCCCTGACCAGCCCGATGTTGCGGGCCACGCCTCCGGACATGACCACCACCGGCCGGAGGTCCGTACGGCGGGCCATGCCCGCGATGCGCCTCGCCATCGCCTTGTGGATGCCGGCGATGATCTCCTCCCTGGGCGTCCTTGCGGCACGCTGGGAGATGACCTCGGACTCCGCGAAGACCGTGCAGGTGTTGCTGATCTCGGCGGCCCGCTCGGCCTTGAGGGACAAAGGGCCGAACTGGTCGAGCCGGACCTCGAGCGCCCTGGCCATGACCTCGAGGAAACGCCCCGTCCCGGCGGCGCACTTGTCGTTCATCACGAAATCCAGGACACGGCCGCCCGGCCCGAGGGACATGGCCTTCGAGTCCTGGCCGCCCACGTCGATGACCGACCCCGCCTCCGGGACCAGTTCGGCCGCGCCGCGGGCGTGGCACGTTATCTCCGTCACCGCGGCCTCCGCGGCCATGGCGTGGCGCCCGTAACCCGTGGTCACGACCCGCTCCAGAGCCTCCCTGCCGAGCCCGGCCTCGGAAAGGGCCTGCTCGAGGACCGCCTGTCCCGCGGCTTCGTTGTCGAAGCCGACAGGGATGAGGGCCGTCCCGAGAATCCCGGCCGGGGTGCCGTCATCGATGACCACGGCCTTGGCCGTGGCCGAGCCGATGTCCACACCTGCGTAGACGCCCATGGCCTCATTATAAACCGGGCCTCCTCGTCCGCAAGCCGCCGTCCCGCCCGTATAGCCCAGTCGCATCCGGCGAGACTACGCGTTGAGGTGAGGCTCGACCATGGGCTGGGTCCTGTTGGCGGTCATCCTCTGGGTGGCGGCCTTCCTCGCCATCCCCCAGAGGGACTTCAGGCGTCTTGTCCCCTTCGGGGTGGTCGCCGGCTTCGGTCTTGCGCTGCTGGTCAACATCCTCGGGTCGTCCATCTTCGGGCTCTGGGGTTTCCGGGGGGCCGTGTGGCCCATCCTCGGCGTGCCGTTCTGGGCCGTGCTCGCCTGGGTCCCGGCGGCGGTCGCCTTCGTCTACTTCCTTCCCGACGGTTCCCTCCCCAGGCTGGGCTGGCTCCTCCTCTTCCCGGCGGTGTTCACGGCCATCGAGTTCATCTTCTTCCGGGCCGGCCTCTTCTTCTTCTCGCCTGACTGGAACCTCGCCTACTCCTTCCTCCTGAGCCTGGGACTCCACCTCCTCATCCTCTCCTACTACCTGACCTCTGTCAGAGGCCCGGCGGTCCAGGCCGACGCCACCGCCCTCAGGCTCGGGCAGGCGGAGCCGGAGGAAGAGGACTGAGCCGACTCCCGCCCGGGCTGCCCGTCCGCCTACGACCGCACGGACTCGGCTGGCTGTAAATCATGGGAGGGTTTTTCACCCGTCAGGTAGAAACATTTGCCATGAGCCGACCCGGTGACGCGGAGAGCGGGCGCGCATAGCCTGGAGGACCTTTCTGTGATTGTTGACGGCCATTGCCATCCCCTCGAGGGCCCCGGCCTTCAAGGGCTCTTGAGACTCATGCGCGAGGCCGGTGTCGAGCGGGCCGTCCTCTTCCCCCCGGCCCTCGAGCCTCTCCCCGAAGAGACGGGAAGGCCGCCGGACGGATGGAGCCGTACAGCCTCCCTCTGGCCGTCGGCCGTCACCTCGGTCAACTGGCTGGCCCGGAGATGCTACCAGCGCCTGGCGCAGACGAAGGGGCGGCTGAGACTCGGAGCGCGGTGGTATCGGGTCCTCTCCGGGCCCGACAACGCCCCGGTGGCCGCGGCCGTGAGCGCCCACCCCGACCGCTTCGTCGGCTTCGCCTACGTCAACCCCGCCGAACCCGACCACCTGGACACCGCCCTGTCCTTCCTGGGTGCGGGCTTCAAGGGGGTCCAGGTCAACGCCTGGCTGGACCGGTTCGACGTGGCGCAGGACCTGTACCCTCTGGCGAGGCTCTGCGGCGAACGGGGCTACCCGGTCCACATCCAACTGGGCGGCACCCGCCGGACGGGCTGGTCCCTCGTCGAGCTGGCCGACCGTCTTCCCGGGACGAACTTCATCATCGCGCACGCCGGCCTCCCCTACGGCCCTTCCATCTGGCGGGCGGCCCGCACCCGTCCGAACCTGTACTTCGACCTTGCACCGCCCTTCGTCGACGAGGGGCTCCTCGAGCTGGTCGCCCGCAGGGTGCCCCCGGGGCGCCTCATCTTCGCCAGCGGCGGGGCGGCCGGCCTCCGGACCCCCGAAGGAGACTACAGCTACCGCGACCTGATGGCCCGCATGAGGAACCTGCCCCTCGTCGGCCGGGCGGTGAAGGCGGTCATGGGCGAGAACCTCTGGCGGCTGCTGGAGGCGGGCCCGCTCGAGAGGGAGCTCAGGGCCCGCCTCTGGGCCTACGCTTCTGGAAGCCCCGGTGGTCGATGATGTAGTCGTCCTTGTAGATGAGCTCCGAGACGGGGACTATCTCGTAGCCGTCGGCCTTGAGGGCCTCGATGATGCCCGGCAGGGCCGCGGGAGTGTGCGTGGCGTTGTTGTGGAAGAGCACGATGGCGCCGGGGTGGACGCTGCCCACCACACGGCGGTGGATAGCGTCGGCCGAGAGGTCCTGCCAGTCCAGCGAGTCCACGCTCCACTGGATGGTATAGTACCCGAGCTCACGAGCGGCCTCGATGACCTTGTTGCTGTACTCCCCGAAGGGCGGCCGGAAGAGGACGGCCGTCTGGCCGGTCAGGCTCTTTATCTGCTCGTGGACCACGGCCAGCTCCCGCTTTATGGCCTCCTTGTCCAGCGAGTTCAGGTGGGGATGGTTGGCCGTGTGGTTCCCGATCTCGTGCCCGCGGGCGGCTATCTCCTTCACCATGTCGGGGTGCTCGTCGATCCAG
>DPMO01000260.1 GCA_003541445.1 Clostridiales bacterium
AGACAAAATGGGACTTGACCCAGAGTGGGAGAAGCGGAATGTAGTCGGCCAAGGCCCTCTGCACCTCCTCTCGTTGGCCAGGTATTAAGGTTCGGGTTCATGCTCCGGGGGCTCCCAGTCCTCCTCGATAGCCGACCAGAATCTATCGGGCTCACCCGGTGCCTTCAATACCCATGTGGATAAGTCCTCGATGTCTAGTCCGCCCTCTTCGAAGTACTCCTTGAATTCCCTCGGAAGCAGATGGTGCCTCTCCAGGCGGGTCCCGCCGGACACACGCTTGGCGCCCGCCTCCACCAGCCCCGCCAACTCATCGGCCGCCCGCAGGCCCCCGCGCAGGGTGCTCCCGCCCACGAAGGGGAACAAGATGAGGACCCCGGTCAGGAGCCGCTCCCCGATGGTGGGCCTCTCGCCGGTGATGAGGTCGACCCCGGTGAAGGCCTCCTGGACGTCCTTCAGTTCGCCCACGAACGGGATGAACCCTAGCCCGGCGCTGAGAATCCATTCCGTGCCGCCCCTCGGAGTGTCCGGCTGTGGCCTCACCGTCGACGGCGGGGCTGGACCGCCCTCCCGGAGGAGGAGGAGGTCTTGAAGCAGGCCATCGCAGAGACCCTGGCCAGCGCGACCTGGCAGCGGTGCGGGTACACTTCATGAGGAACCTCTTGGCACAGGTGCCGAAGGGCGCCCAGCCTCCGGTCGCCGTTCTGGTCAGGACCATCTTCGCCCAACCGGGCCAGGCGGCGGCCAGAGCCCACCTCCGGAAGGTGGTCGTCACCCTGGAGCACCGTCATCCCAAGGCAGCTACTCTGCTGGCCGACGCCGAGGAGAATGTGTTGGCCTACATGTCGTTCCCGGAGAAACACCGCCGGCGGCTGCACTCGAGGAACCTGCTCGAGAGGCTCCACAAGGAGATCAAGTGTCGTCGAACGTAGTGGGCATCTTTCCGAACCGGTCGGCCGTCATCCGCCTCGCGGGGGCCATCCTGATGAACCAGAACGACGAGTGGGCGGTGGGGCGACGCTGCTTCAGCGTAGAGCCATGGCGGCGCTGGACCAGGACGGTGGCGCCGCTCAACTTAAACTTGTGGAGGGAGAGGCTGCGGCCAGTCAAGGGTAGGGTTCGTGACGCGAGGGACCAACTCGACAAGACACGACCCAAGCCACTGCCCGCGCAAAGAGAGCCATACGCGCCCGCTGGCCTTGACAAGCCTTCAGCGCATCTACTCGACAAGGTCTAGGATTTCATCTGAACCAATCAAGACGTCCTGAGCGTAGGTCCGGAGCAACCGTGCATATCCTTGAAGTGCCCTGCGATACCGCATGATGTGTGGAGGCAGACCACTCTCTGCTGGTGGATTTGGAAACCCCAAGTCACGGATACCACGCTGAAGCAACAAGTGAGTCAAGTACTCTCTCACAACAAGTCCTGAAGCGTTCTTGCGGTACTCCTTTGGTGGCTCGCCCTTATGTAGCCTTATAATCCTAACTGAGATATCATCGTCGCGTTCCTCGTAGGTGCACTCCACGCCCACCAGGCCTTTACGATAGACAACGGATGCCAAACCCGGTGATTCGAGTTTGACCTCCGGGCCGCTGAAACCATAGTCACGGACCAGGAAGCCCAAGGCCTGTTTACACTCTTCCAAGAATTCATGCGTGCCCACGAGCTACTCCCCCAAGAGTTCAGAGCCACCCTGCCACTTCCCAAGACGCTCCCACAGCCTGACAACTCCGTACTCCTTGGTCTCCATCCGCTCCATTCCGTAGAATGGGCTATCAGGTCGGTCTTCCAGCCTGCGTCGATCAAGCCTCCTACGAAACGCCGGCCCCACATCGTATATCTTGTACCCCTCACGCATTTTCGCGCGAATCCAAGCTCGATTCGCCTCCATTCCGACCCCCTCGAACGTTTCCGCGCCAAGCTGCTGTGCAGCCGCTCGAACACGTCGCATATCCTCACCGATGACAATCCGGCCCAACCCACGACTAGTTGCCGCTAGCTCCGCCAGCTCACCAACGGCCCGCAGCCCTCCGCGCACGGTGCTCCCGCCCACGAACGGGACGAAGAAGAGGAGCCCGGTGAGGAGCCGCTCCCTCGGTGTGAGCCTCTCGCCGGTGATGAGGTCGACCCCGGTGAGGGCCTCCTGGATGTCCTTCAGTTCGCCCAAACCGGGGATGAACCCTAGCCCGGCGCTGAGGACCCATTCCCCGCCGCCCCTCGGAGCGTCGGGCTGTGGCCTCACTGTCGAGGGCGGGGCCGGACCACCCTCCCGGAGGAGGAGGTCCTGCTTTCGGGCCACCAGGTCGATGACCTCGTGCCGGCTGTACTCTCCCACCAGCACCCAGTCGGTGAGGTACTCCTCATACTCCACCGGGACCCAGGTGGGGTTGCCGAGCGGGTCGAGGATGTACTCGCAGACCCAATGGTGGACCTCGTACTTGTGGTAGTGCCTCCAGACGTGCTCGTAGACGAGGCGCTCCGCCGTCCTCTCCACGACACGGACGTCGTGGACGGTCAGGTCGGCCACCCAGTGCTTCACCCAGACATGGCCCGTGGCCCCGAGCGGCGCGTCCTCGGGGAGGTCGAAGGTCCATTGCGGGGGTTCGGGGTGCAGACCCCACCGGTCCACGAAGTTCACCGGGTTGGCCAGGACGAAGAGGTAGGGGTTCTGGGTGAGGGGGTCGGTGATGGTCCCCGGGAAAGGGTCCGGGGTGGTGAACCGGCCCACCGATGCGTCGTACCAGCGGGCGCCGAAGTAGACCAGGCCCGAGACCGGGTCGTACTCCTTCCCGAAGGGGCCGTAAAGGTTGTAGGGGGCGGTGGCGCCGGTCAGAAGGCCCCCGTAGGCATCGTAGCGGTAGCGGTATACCACCTCCCCCAGGCGGTCGGTGAGCAGGCTCACGTTGCCGATGCCGTCGTAGGTGTAGTAGAGGAGACCCCCTCTCGTCTGGAGGTCGGGGAGGCCGGGTCCCTTTCGCCCGTGGTAGCCGAACATCTTCCTGGCCAGGATGCGGCCGGGGGTGAGGTGGTACTCGGCCACGGGCGCGCCCTCGCCGGTGTACTCGCCGAGGACCCGGAGACCGTCCCAGAGGTAGGCGGTGGTCTCGGTCTCGAGGCGGGGTCTGGCCAGCCCCGGCGGCAGGCCCTGGTGGCCCCAGCCGTTGTGGCCGCCCTGCTCGTGGCCCCGGCCTTGCTCGAGACCGTTCTCCGAGGGACCCCGCCGCTTCGGGTCGGGGAAGGTCCAGAAGGTGGCCTCGCGGGAGACCTTCCGCCCCAGAGCGTCGTAGCCGTAGACCACGCCCGTCCCGTCCGGGTAGGAGGCCCCGCGGAGGCGTCCGGCCGAGTCGTAGGCGTAGGCCGCGTCCCCATCGGGCCCGGAGCGGCGGGTGAGCCGCCCGGCCGCGTCGTACTCGTAGGTGACATCCCCGGCGGAGAGGAGACGCCCGGCCTCGTCGTAGGTGTAGAGGACGGTCCCGAGGTCGCTCGTCTCGCGCACCCGGTTCCCGGCGGCGTCGTACTCGTACTCCACCCACTCGCGGACCGGGAGCGTGTAGGCCGGCGTGAGGGCCTCGGTCACGAAGGTCTCCGGCTCGGCGCCGGGGTCTGTAGCGTGCTTCCGGAGGCCGTAGCCCCTGCCTTGCGAGTTCCCCTGACCGTTGCCCTCGGTCTCCGCCTTCTCCTGACCGCTCCCCCGGCTGTCGGCGTTGCCGTGCTGTCCCTTCCCGCCGCCCTTGCCGGCGAGGAGGAAGACCCCACTGCCGGCGTAGACCAAGTCGGCGACCCAGGTGGCACCGTGGAGAGCGCAGCCCTCGGGGTCACCGGAGGCGTGGCCAAGATCGGGTCCGGGCCTGCTCTCGCCCTGCCCGTCCTCGCCCTCATCCGGAGCGGGCCTGGGATGCTCCATGAGCCCACCGTGGGCGTCGCGGATGGCCCGAATCTTCGCGGCCGGGTACTCGACCCGCACCAGCCGGCCGGAGGCGTCGTAGGCCCAGGAGGTCCTCGCCCCGTCCTCCTCCACCTGCCGGACGGCGAAGCCCCGGGCGTCGCGGGTGTAGACGTAGCTCTCAAGGAGGCCCTCCGGCCCCCCGACGTGGAGTCCCGCGAGGCGGCCCGCCGCGTCGTAGGCCCGGGTCTCGGTCACCCCGTTGGGGTAGGCGACCTCTCTGAGGCGCCCCGCGCCGTCGTAGGCCAGGCGGGTCTCGTGCCCGTCGGGGTCGACGAAGGCCGTGAGCTGGCCGGCCGCGTCGTAGCGGTAGGTGAAGACCCGCCCCTCGGGGTCGGTGAGGCTCGTCCGCCGGCCGGATGCGTCATAGGCGAAGCTCACCGTCTTGCCGAGCTCGGCCCAGTGGGTCGTCGTCAGCCAGCCCGCGGCGTCGTAGTCGAAGCTGAGGTCCGCATCGGGCGAGGCGGCCCGGACGAGGCTGCCGACGGCGTCGTAGGCGAACTCGTCGGCCGTGCCGTCGTCGTAGGCGACCCGGGTGAGGAGACCCCGCGGGTCGTAGGCGTAGGTCATGGTCTCGCCGGTGGGCAGGGCGGCCTCGGAGAGCCGACCGCTTCGGTCATAGGCCCAGGTCCAGGTGTTACCGAGAGGGTCGGTCATCGAGGTCGGCCGACCGGCGGGGTCGTAAGTCCAGGTCGTCCTGTGGCCCAGGGGGTCGGTCACCCCGGTCAGGGCCCCGAGGGCGTCGTAGGCGTAGGTCCAGGTGCTGCCGAGCGGGTCGGTGACCCGGGTCAGCCTGCCGGCCGCGTCGTACCCGTAGGTGGTCACGAAGCCCGCCGGGTCGGTGACCGTCTCGGGGAGACCCGCGGCGCTGTAGGTGGTGGAGGTGGTGTGGCCCAGAGGGTCGGTCCTCGAGACCACCCGGCCCAGGGCGTCGTAGGCCAGCGTGGTCGTGTTGCCCAGCGGGTCGGTCACCCCGACGGGGAGCCCTCTCTCGTCGTAGGCGTAGGTCCAGGTGCGCCCGAGGGGGTCGGTCTCGGAGACCAGCCGGCCCTGGGCGTCGTGGACCCGCTCCCAGACGGCCCCGGTGGGGTCGGTGATGCGCACCCGCCGTCCGGAGTCGAGGTAGGTGAAGCGGGTCGTGTTCCCGAGGGGGTCGACCAGCTCGACGAGCCTCCCGGCGAGGTCGTAGCCCGCCCGCCAGGTATGGCCCGCCGCGTCGATGGTCCGGAGAAGGCGCCCGGCCGGGTCGTACTCGTACCGGGTCACGTAGCCAGCGGGGTCGGTCACTGAAGCCAGCCGCCCCGCCGCGTCGTAGGTGTAGGAGGTCGTCTCTCCGCCCGGCTGGACGAGACGGGTGAGCCGGCCCGCTGGGTCGTAGGCCAGCCGCGTGGTCGCTCCGGTGGGGTCCGTGACCGAGACGGCCCGGCCCGCCGCGTCGTAGGTGAAAAGGGTGAGGCCGCCGTTGGGGTCGGTGACCGCTCGGGGACGGCCCGCGGAGTCGTAGGTCACGGAGCTCGTGGCCCCGACCGCATCGGTGTGCCGAAGGGTCAGCCCGTCGGGGTCGTACTCGAACCTCTCCGTGGCCCCTCCGGGCCGGGTGACGGCCATGACCCGGCCGAGTGCGTCGCGGACGAAGGTCGTCACCCCGCCCAGGGCGTCGGCGGCCTCGACGAGCCGTCCCGCGGGGTCGTAGCGGTACCGGGCGACCGCTCCGGCCGGGTCGGTCGCCCGGACGAGCCGGCCCTCCGGGTCGAACCCGTAGGTCCAGACCGCGCCCGAGGGGTCGGTGAGGATGGTCCTCCGGGCCTTGCGGTCGTAGGCGAGGGTCCAGTGCCCGCCGAGGGGGGTGGTCGCGGCCACGACCCGGCCGAGGGCGTCGTAGGAGAAGGTGCTCACCAGCCCATCGGGCCGGACGACCTCTATGACCCGGCCCATGGCGTCGTAGGCCCAGGTCGTGACCCCGCCGTCGGGGGCGACCATCCGGACGACCTGGCCGAGACGGTCGTACTCCAGCTTCGTCACGGCGCCCAGAGGGTCGGTCACCTTGGCGAGACGGCCTTCGGAGTCGTAGGTGTAGCGCGTCCGGGCCCCGCAGGGGTCGGTCCAGAGGACGAGGCGGCCGTCGGCGTCATACTCGAACCGGCTGACGTTGCCCAAGGGGTCGGTGGCCGATACCAGCTGGCCCGCGGCGTCATAGCCGAAGGAGCGGACGGCCCCGTCGGGGTCGGTCACCGTGAGCACGCGGCCGGCAGCGTCGTAGGCGTAGGAGGTGGTGCGCCCGGCGGGTGTGGTCACCGAGACGAGCCGGCCCGCCTCGTCGTAGGTGTAGGTGGTCCTGCCGCCCAGGGCGTCGGTCTTGACGGCCAGACGGCCGCGCTCGTCGTAGGCGTAGGTCGTGACCGCTCCCGTCGGGTCGGTCACACCCGTCACCCGACCGGCGGCGTCATAGGTGAAGGAATACGTCCCCGAGGGAGAGGTGACGGCCGTGACCCGCCCGGCCGCGTCGCGCGTCCAGACGATGAAGAAGCCGCCGGGGGCCCGGACCTCTCTGAGCCGGCCCAGGGGGTCGCGAACCCACTCGGCGACCCCGCCCAGGGGGTCGGTGACCGCGACCGGACGGCCCATCGGGTCATAGCTGAAGGTCCATGTGTGGCCGAGGGCGTCGGTGCGGCTCGAGACGCGGCCGGCCTCGTCGTACCCTGTCAGGATGGTCTCGCCCAGGGAGTCGGTCACCGCCACCAGCCGCCCGGCCTCGTCGTAGGTGAAGGTCGTCACGCCCCGGCCGGGCTCGGTCCGGCTGGTGACCCGGTCGTCTGCATCGTACGACCAGCGGTAGACCAGACCCGAGGGGGTGCGGCGCTCGACGAGACGACCCGCCGCGTCGTGGGTGAACTCGGTCGCCCGGCCGAGAGGGTCGGTCAGGCTACAGAGGTTCCCCCAGGCGTCGTAGGCCATGGTCCAGACGGCGCCGTCGGGCCCGATGCGGCGGACCAGCCGGCCCGCCTCGTCGTACTCGAACCTGGTGACCAGGCCCCCGGGCGCGGTCTCGCTGGTGAGGCGGCCCCGGTCGTCGTAGGTGCGGGTGGTGACGCTTCCGTCGGAGTCGACGTGACGGGTGACGGTGCCGAAGACGGGGTGGTACTCGAAACTCTCAGTGCGGCCGGCCGGGTCGGTCGAGGTGAGAAGCCGGCCGTGCTCGTCATAGGTCATCCGGACCGTGCCCGGCGGGCCCGTCATCTCGATGACGAACCCCCGCTCGTCATAGACGTAGGTGGTCTCCCCGCCCGAGGCGTCGACCCGGCGGAGGAGCCGGCCGTCGGAGCCGTACTCGAAGACCTCCACGGTGCCGTCGGGGTTGGTCCGGGTCGTGCGGGCCCCGGAAGTCGCCTCCGCGGGCGAGCCGGGCGCGGGGGTTACCTCCTCGTAGGTGAAGGTCACCGGGCCGAAGCCGTCGGCCTCGACCCGGACGACCCGCCCCTCGGGGTCGCGGGTGAGGCGGGTCAGCCCCCGGGCCG